>NZ_JAYLLN010000001.1:0-273145 GCF_037126265.1 Sphingobacterium tenebrionis | reverse complement strand
GAATATCCTGGGCGCCAGTCCGAAATAGGATATCAGCTGCCTGTGCCCCTCGAACCGACTGAAACCGTCCGTCAGGATGATAAGCAGTGCTGCGCTGCGTGGCCCTATTCCCGGTATGCTCCGCAGGTTCGCGTTGAGTTCCCCGTAATTCTCCATGATGATCTGCTGGATCTGTCTTTCATGTTCATTGATGTTCTCATCAAAAACTTTGATCCCTTCCTCCATGGTCTTCCTGAGCGAGGGGTCCAGTGTCCCAGCATATTCATATGCATGGAGCTGGTTCCCTAGAAGGTTCCTGCATTCCTTCTGTCCCTTGATATAGCCCTCCAGGTTCCTGATCCTCAGCACATGTTCCTCCGGCAGCCTCCATTGGGCAGGTTCCGTCATGCTGGTGAACTTGGCGATGAGCTGGGCATCCTTCCTGTCGGTCTTGGTCCTGGCCAGGGTCATCTGGGAAAAACGCCTGATGACAAGGGGGTTGATGACCGAGACACGTTCATCCCTCTCCCAGAGGAACCTTGCCAGCCGGAAGTAATAGGGACCGGTGGCCTCCATCGCTATATGGCTGCCGTGCATGTGGCCCAGGGCCTCCACAAAACCCGCTTGGTCGTTACGGAAACGACCCTTGAAAACCTCTTTCTCTCCCGATTGGACAGAAATGTCAAAATAATCCTTTGAACAATCAATACCTGTTACCATATTTGTATATCATATTTGTGGATCACAGCAGCTCTTATCATAACTTATCAATCGTAAAAACAGGCTCCTGGCCTAATGAACTGTCCAAGTTTATGATAGGAATAAGAGAGGGGGATTAACATTGCGAAGGGTCTCTCAAGGACCAATGACGATTAAAAATCTTACTCCCTCTCTCGCTGTATCCTAAATGAAATACAAAATTATATTCTGTCTCTTTAATTCCTATAACTTTTCTACAAACTTACGATGACACTAATTGCATTAAAACATATGTCGATCATGAAATAAAACCAGAATGGATAAAAATAAAAAGAGATGCCCACGGCATCTCTCCTCTATTATCTATTATCTAATATCTCTCATCTAATCTTCGATCTCTGATCGAAGATCGAACATCAAGCTATATTCCTCACCTTATCCGAAAAAAGGTTCGCATTTCTGATCGGATTCCCTTTCAGCAGATCCTGTACATCATACTTGCTCACCACCTGCTTCAAAGCCTCCAGATGCCTGGTATGGTGCATATCGGTACCCACAAAATCATACATACCGGATCTGATCAGCGTGAGTGAGGCGGTCTTTACGTTCTCGCCATAATATTTACTGATGGAAAGCAGGTTCAGCTGCAGCATACAGCCCGCATTCTTGATATCCTGAAAGATCTTAAAGTTATTATGGTAATAGTTATAACGTTCGGGATGTGCCAAGATGGGCTGATATCCCTTATCCTGGATGGATTTGATGATACTGAACAAACCTTTGGATTCCGAAAGGTATGACATCTCGATCAGCATGTATTTCTCACCCATTAAGCAAAGTTTATTGCTTTCTATCCACTGATCCAACTGATCATCAATCATATATTCCGCACTGAAGTGCAATTGGAAGTCTATATTCTGATTTTTTAATGCGGATTGAAGGGTTGCATGCGCTCCGGAAATGCTCTCCGGAGTATTGTTATGCACACCGGCCATGACATGTGGCGTGGAGATACTACGATGGATTCCCAATTCTTGGAGTCCTTTTATCAATTCAATGGATTGTTCGACATCCTGACTTCCGTCATCAATTCCTGGCAGGATATGATTGTGCATATCCCAACCAATCCATGCTAGTTTGTTATGGTGAGAACCGCTCTGCGACCTTTTCTTCTCGTTTCCTCCAAATAAATTTGACCAGAATCCCATGTTGTTGTATTTCTTTGTAAAAAA
Source organism: Sphingobacterium tenebrionis (assembly GCF_037126265.1). Lineage (NCBI taxonomy): Bacteria > Pseudomonadati > Bacteroidota > Sphingobacteriia > Sphingobacteriales > Sphingobacteriaceae > Sphingobacterium > Sphingobacterium tenebrionis. Next base: position 271,235 of record NZ_JAYLLN010000001.1, on the reverse strand, counting down.
TTGTTTGGTTTACAGGCTACTTGTAGCAAAAGCAATACAGTATTAATACGCTTCTATAAAGTATTTAACGAAGTCTGAACCCTAAACGCTACAATCAGATACTTAAACGATACAACACGTATCTACACCAATCCGGAATTATCTTTCTCTAAGGCTTCGTAAACCTGTTTAACATCTTGCGCACGACTTCTATCCAGGACCAAAACCGCATCTTCCGTACTGATCAGCATACAGTTGCTGAGCCCTACAAATACCGTGTGCTTTTTTGATCCAACAACAATGTTGCCATTCTCATCCTGCTTGTGCCCTTTGGTCCTGTAATAGGTATAAAGCGAATCGAAAGCGCCCATATCCGACCATTCAAAACTGGCAGGGACGACCTTGATCAGGTCCGATCTTTCCAGCACGGCATAATCGATACTCTTGGATGGGATCTTCATCGAATGGTCCTCATCCAGGACAAGGTCCACTGCATACTCGAATGCCACCTCTGATGCATTGTAGAGTTTTGGCTCAAAACGCATCAACTCCTCCAGGTAGACCCCTGCCTTAAAGCAGAAGATACCTGAATTCCAGAGAAAATTCCCTTGTTTCAGGAATTCCTTTGCGGTATCCTCGTTCGGCTTCTCACGGAAGGAAAGAACGTTGTTCTGATCGTGTTCGATATAGCCATATCCGGTTTCCGGTCTCGTGGGGATGATACCGAACGTCGCGATGAACCCCCGCTGGGCAAACATAATCCCCTGGTTGATGGCTTCCGCATAGGCTTCCTGGCCTTCGATCAGGTGGTCCGACGGGGTCACCACCAGGATATCATCCGGTTCGGCATGGAAAGCGGCGAAGGCAATGGCAGCAGCCGTATTCCTTGGGGCAGCCTCCGCGATGATATCGTGTTCTACATTTTTCAGATATGGTTCGGCCAGGTCCTTGTTGGAACTGGAGCCCACCAGGATGACTTTCGAGGAAACCTCGAGGTTCCTTTCGACGGTCAGTCCAAATAGGGTCTTGCCTTCAAAAATAGGAAGGTATTGTTTTGGTCTTGATTTACGGGATAATGGCCATAGCCGGGAGCCGACACCGCCTGAAAGTATAACGTTGATAATTTTACTCATATGTATTGGTCTAGGGACTTCCCCTAATCTTTTGCTAGATGAAAACGATCCTTTAATGGATAACCTTTATAAAAGGAAATAGTTCACCTTGGCAAGTAATAATATTTGATTAATAATAAAATGGACTGCCAAGTTAGTAGACCTTCCCTGACCTCATCATTTCCATGGCGGCATCCTTTTTCAGGAAAAGTTCTGCGGTCGCCCTGGCATCTGAAAGGGCATCATGGTGCTTGAGTTCAACGCCCATAAGTTCGCAGCATATGCTCAATTTGGTCCGCTCAAAGCCGTAGGAACGGTAGATCTTGCTTGTACAGTCCCAGATATCCGGCAGCATCAGCTCCGGATAGCACAGTCCATAGTGCTCCATGGTCTCTTTCAGTACCGATCGGTCCAAGAGTTCATCATGGGCCACCATATGCTGGCCCTGGATCATCTCCTTTATGATCGGATAGATCTGGATGAAGGAAGGTGAATTTGCTGTATGTTTGGGCTTTATCCCGTGGACACGGGAGGTCTGCCACATGTATTTATTCTCTGGCGGTCGTACCAGACTGTAAAATTCATTGCTGATTTCTCCACTTACGACATTCACAATACCCACAGCACAAACGCTATTGTATTTTGCCGTCGCCAATTCAAAATCGATCGTTGTAAAAGTTTCTAGCATGCTAAGCTTTCATAAATATGATTAGAAATCGGAAATTCCTATTGCCCAATACACAAATGTAAACAAAAATCTAATAGCCATATTTACCTTTCCATTTCTCCTTTAACGTTTGTCGCAATTTATCCTCCGCAGGGTTCTTCCCCGGATCGTATAATTTATGTCCACTGAGTTCATCGGGCATGAATTCCTGTTCCACGAAATTCCCGGCATAGGCATGTGGGTAAAGGTAATCCGTACCGTAATCGAGTTCTTTCATGAGCTTGGTAGGGGCATTCCTTAAGTGGATCGGAATGGTTAGGTTTCCCGTTTTCTTTAGGAGGGCCTGGGCTTTATTAATGGCTTCGTATGCCGCATTGCTTTTGGCCGAACTGGCCAAATACGTCACTGTTTGCGAAAGGATTATCCTTGATTCCGGCCATCCGATCACGTTCACCGCTTGAAAGCAGTTGTTGGCCAATAGAAGGGCATTGGGATTGGCATTCCCAATATCTTCAGAGGCAAGGATAAGAAGCCTACGGGCAATGAATTTTGGATCTTCACCACCTTCGATCATTCTGGCCAACCAGTAGACAGCCGCATTCGGATCGGAACCACGGACGGATTTGATGAAGGCCGATATGATATCGTAATGCTGGTCGCCGTCCTTATCGTAACGAAGCCGGTTCTGCTGCACGTGCTTAGCGACAAACTCATTGGTCAAGGGTTGACCCAGATGCCCTGCTGCCTTGCTCACCAGCTCCAGAATATTCAGTAATTTCCTGGCATCTCCTCCCGAAAGCTGCAACAGGGCTTCGTACTCCTCAATTTTTAGATTTTCCTGTTTGAGGAATTCATCATCCTGGATGGCGCGGTCCACGATCCGGACAAGGTCCTTTTTTCCGAGCTCCCTCAGTACGTAGACCTGGCAGCGCGATAAAAGCGCAGAGATAACCTCAAAGGATGGATTTTCCGTGGTCGCCCCGATCAATGTCACCGTCCCCCTTTCCACAGCTCCCAAGAGGGAATCCTGTTGTGATTTGGAGAACCTATGTATCTCATCTATGAACAGGATGGGACGCTCCTGGTTGAAGGCGCTCATCTGCTCGGCCTTCAGGATAACCTCACGGACATCCTTCACCCCTGATTGTACCGCGCTAAGCGAATAGAACGGGCGATCCAGCGAATGGGCGATCAATAGGGCAAGTGTGGTCTTTCCGACACCCGGAGGCCCCCATAGGATCATCGAGGGGATATTCTGGCTGCTGATAGCGTCATGGAGAACGGCCCCCTTACCCATGATATGTTCCTGGCCGATGTAATCCGAAAGTTCTTTAGGCCGCATCCTTTCGGCCAGAGGTATCTTAGACATATACAATTATACGATTTTTTGATTTTAAAAGGTGTTGATCCAGGGAACCTTGCGCCAATGTTGTAATCACCGGACAACTGTCCTCAGGGTTAAATAATATGCTAAGTGGAACCGTAACGGGAATATTTGTCCTAAAAACTATACATCACGACCTTCGTCTATTTTCCGGTCGGTCGATTTTTTTACATATGAATCAATATGGCAGACCATTTGGTTAAAAAGAATCATCGTGTGGCACGAAAATCCAAAAAAAATCCCTGATAATCATTTCGATGGATTTTGGCCTGGATTTGGCATATGGAAATATATTATCGGACCAAAATTAAGACAGCATATGGAAACGCTCGAAGAAAAAGCCAAAAGCCTGGGATTGGAAAAGGGATACTACCTGCTATTAATGGAGATATTATTCCCACAGGGCGAGAAAGAAAACGACATACTCTGATCCAACACTTAAACTATTATACCCTGGCAATGGGATGTACCTTGACTGGAACATCCCATTGGCCCTGGGGGATCTGGTCCCTTTCATGTGCGGACGGATCCAATTACCAAAATCACGGAGTACCGAACCTCTTCACTTCTACCCTTTTTGCTCGTACAGAAAGATGTATAACGGACACTTCAGCGATCTTACCTGGCCGCAGGTGCACCTCGGTCCCCATCCCATTATGGACAATGTCCGCAGGTAGGCTCTGCAGGTCCACCTGGATGCTGTAGGTCCCCTCTGGCAGGCTTGCCCTGAATTCCCCATTGGAATCGCACATCATTTCGTACCTCCCACCATCGTAGAGAGCAAGGACACGGATGTCCCTAAGTTCATAATCTACCCTTCTGCTGATGCCCGGGACATAGTCGATCGCAAGGCGTCCCCGGACCTCACCCCCCAGACGCAGAGGAACCCGCAGTTCCACCTTCCTATGGTCAAGATCAAGTATCCTGGTTTCGGCAAGATACTGTTCCCGAGGGGGAAAGTACAGTTTATAGGTCCCATAGGGAAGAGAGGAAAAGGTGGATAGCCCCTGCTGATCGGTCGTCAGCAGGAAATCCCCCATTGAAAAGTTATAGGACCCCGCTGGTTTTTCATCGGGATCAAAGATCCCATTTCCGTTACTATCGAAAAAGCATTGCACCTGGATATTCCCCCGTTTGATCCGTGGGGACATCGGATCCCTGTAGGGAAGGATCTGGCGAACGCCCAGACGGAGGTTGTTGTACATGAAGGCATCCCCTCTCCCATTGGAGTTCCTACTCAGCTGGAGGTTCCCCTGGATTTCCGTTCGTGGCATGGCACGGTATCTCAGGTCCAGGTTGACGCCATAACTATCCCCGTTGCTGCTGGATAGAAAGGCCATGGATCCGGCATTCCACCCAAACCTTCCATCCAGGAGCTTACCCCCCACCCGGGCACTGACCGAAAAACGGTCGGGCTGGCCCACCATTGAACTGCTTCCAATCAGATCCAATGACTGCATGGCTCCCTTTTGGTAGGAACCGTTCATTGCAAACTCGCCATAGGAATATCCAAGGTCCGCACGCATCGCCCAACCGGTTTGATCCTGTCCTTTTCGGTCGACAAGAGCGTTCTCCAGGGAGAAGTTAAATTGGTGCCTCAGATCAGAAGATCGTAGATTCCCAGAGAACAGCAGTCCCATTGACCTGGTCTGGAGTATGCTCTCGCCAAGGGCCGTCTGCAATCTGGTCTGCTCGGAAAGCAACCTGGGGACCAGGCCAATGTTCATCCGTGGAGTTAAGGGGGCAAAGACTGAAGCAGAGATCCTGGAGGAACGCTGGTGGTAAAGGAAGGAATTCAACGAAAGGTAGCTCGGATTCTGGTCCATGAAGGTCTGGTCCAAGCTCAAATTGGCCTTTCTCCAGTTCCTGGATAGTCTGTTCATGACCTGCAGGGTCCCTCTTCGGTTCCCGGGGTAGTAAGGGGAACTGTAGAACCCTTCACTGTTGAGCTGCCATTTCCCGGGCTGCCATGTAAAATTGAGCCCACCGGCAGCCGAAGGGATAAAGTGCCGGCGCCCTTCCCCTTCACCCTGGAGACCATGGAGTCCAAAACCAAGTCTGCCCTTCAGACTGGCACCTCTTGGAGCCCTGGCGGCCAACAGATCGAACTGGTTGTAAACCAAAAGGCTTCTGGTACTGTCTAGATCATTCCGTTCCATCACAACCTCTGCCTGGTATGCCATCCTACCGGCAGGGCGTACCCACTTTTCAAATTTTGCGTATGCCGCATGGCCTAGCCCTTGTCCGTATAGTCCGGCAAGAAGGTCGGAGGATCTCTCCAGCAGCGCCAGGGTATAGGAGATCGTTTTAGAGGTATCCCGATGGGAATACCGGACCCCACTTCCATACACTGGCATCTCCAGGGATTCCTGGATGTTTCCAAGTGTGAGCACATGCCCTCCCAGGGCCATCTCCATGTAGGTATTGCTGATGACCGGCCGCGACATGCCGTTCACATGGTACATCATCGCACCGAAGTGCGTCCTGCTCCCCATCAGCGTATAGTCCCCCTGTGCCCTGAGATGGTAGGTTGGCAGCGGACTGGCCAGATTGTCCGCCTGCAGTTCCATAAAATTAGGGGTCTGCCATGCCCTTGATGCATCACTGGGGAACATCCTGGCGAAGTCCCGATGGGAGGAAAGGCTGGTAAAGACAAGAGAAATATTGTCCACCAGATCACTGTTCTGGTACATTCCGCTCACATTCACGGTATATTGGCTCCTTTGCAGTATATACCTTTCCACGATGATCGAGCGCCTGATCAGGGTATCTTCTCCCGGGTCCAGTTCAATGGTGGATTCGAGGAATTCTGCTTTACCTATCCTGTCATCAGAGGAGTATACGATCTTCACCACCTCGCGCCGGGTTCCCAGATTGGAGACCCTGACCCTGGTCTCAATGGAATCACCCACTTGCCTGATGTACTGGAACAGGGTCTCGTTTGCCATCCTCACCAAACGTCTGGAGGGGACCGTAAGCCTGATCCCTACAGATTCCCTGATCCTGCCCGTGGAGTCCATGAGTTCCAGGATCGCCTCTTTATCCTGGGCCAGGTGAAGCCCTGCCATACGGAACTTGATGGAAAAATAACGCACCTGTGATTCCCCGATCTCCAATGGTATCAGTTCCCGACCTAGAACATCTGCCCCCTGGGGAAGAGCCAGCCTTACCGAGCCCTTGAAGCCTTCGACCTTGGAGGCACTGATGCTCAGATCAAGCGAATTGATCCCTGGATGCACGCTCATTTCCCTTTGGACGGTTATCTGCGGCCATTCTTTCGAGCTCTGGGCATAACAGCACGTGATGGTCAGGCAAAGGGCCTCCAGGATATAAAAAACATGTTTGATGGTTACTTTTACCTTCATTACCTGGGTAATAAAAGATAGAGGATGGAGACCTGATAGCTCCCCATGGAGAGCCCCTTGATCTGCTGTATGGTCGGTTTTGCCTGGTACTCCAGATGGAATCTGCGTTCGACTCCCTTATCCGAGGAAAGACAGCTTGCCAATAGGGACTCGTTTTGGGAGATTATAGTCCTGGGGTTCGACTGAATTATCGCGCCTTGGCCCGGCAGTAATTGAACCGAAAGGATGGAAACTGGAATAAAAGACGAATTAACCCCTCTGAATTCACTATCCATCGAGCTGACCCTGACCTCGAAATCAGTCGCGGAATTCACTTTGAGGGCATCATTGATGGTCAGGGAGACCCCCTGTGCATAATCTCTGGAATTCCTGAACTCCAAATTCGCCGTGGCAGTCTGGGGAGAGAAAAAGAATCCGAAATCCGGTTCTACATCGACCATTCCACCATCGCTAAGGTTGGGGGGCATCTGCATTTCATAGTTCACCCGCTGCATACCCAAAACCTTCCCCTGAGCATCATACAGTGTGAAGACCAATGGGATCCTGTACTTGATATGCCTATATTGGTCCGTACTGAGGTACTCCTCCAGGTACTTGCCCGGCTCGACCTTCAGTAGGCCGAAAAGCCTGTACTGAACATAATGAGATCCATGCGAAGCCAATGGCTGGCCGGAGGATTCGATCAACCGGACCTCAGATGAGGATTGAAGTTTAATCGGATTGCGTGATGCTCCAATTCCGGCGAGGGAAAAAACGGACTGGTTGTCATCCAGGGTCCACTGCAGCGAAATCCTTTCGCTTGGGAAGGCCCTACCCGACCGGTTGGGCCCTCCGGAAATGGGAACGATCGGTTCAAGTACCCTGACCCCAATGCTCCACCTGGGCACATTGGTGCTCTGTCCGGAGATATTGAACTGGAAGGAATTGAATCGCTCTGGAGTGGTCCTTCCAAGGTACGAACTGACCTGGAAATAATTATCCGACCACACAGTGAACTGTACCTGAGCCCCCAACTGGCCAAGGTTCACTAGGTATAAGAAAATAAAACCCACGAAGGATCTGCAGCATCCACCCATCTCACTCCTCCGAATTGAACTCGATTTCTGCGATCTTCACCAGGTCCTGGTCCTCGAAAAGGAACATCACAGAAGCCAGGTGCTTGCCCTTGGAGAGATCCTGGGGTATCGGGATGTAATGTTTCCTTCGGTCCCCCGGCAGGCTGTACAGACTTATGTCCTGCAATTGGGTCTTGCTCCCATCCTGCTGGTTCAGGAACTCGGCCCTGATCCTTCCTTCGACCCAAACGTTCCCCTCAACGCGGAAACTAACCTCCAGGTATCGTCCAAGGCTATCCAGAAGTATGGGCCTGAGATCGGTGACTTCCAGATCGATCGACTCCCTTGCCGGAAATCTATGGTAGACCTTGATCCCTGAGCGGACCGCAAGCCGGATATTCGCCCCATCCCGTTCCTGGCGGGCCCTTGGGTTCATCTGGGTGATGAACAGCATGGCTGTATGAACCGGAACATCCGGATCCACCACCCCGTTTTCCGGGACCTTCATCCGGAGCTGGATACGTTTGGATTCTCCGGGCTTGAGCGAAAAATACTTTTCTGAAACGGATAACCAATCGGCACATGAATTGGAAAGCGACCCACCCGTTGAGAGCTGGTTCTCGCCCAGTTCCGAATAGGACCAGTCCTCGAACGAAACGGCCAACTGAAGTTCGTAGTCCGCACTTGGATTGCTCACCTCCACGAACTGGACCTGCTCCTGTCCCTGCTCCGATACAAAATAGATCCTGGGGGGACCCGCAGTAAGACCTGTCTGGGCGTAGCCACAATGAATCCCCGAGAGCACCATTAGGCAGAAAACGTATATAAATTTCATGCTATAATATAATTTTACCAGGTATACAGAAAAGCAGGGATCCATCCCAAATGGCCCTGCTTTTCAGAAAAACTTCTTGGATGATTAGTTTGCAGCAATCGTGTAAACCACATCCACTGAATATTTCGCAATGGATTCCTTGTTGTTCAACATCTTTCTGAGAAGATCTGCATTCGTGATCGGCTTTCCGATATATTTTACATCGATCTCCTGGTCAAGTACGGAAGATTCCGCTCCGCTGGAGCTGCCGAATGGACCCCAGCTCATGTTTGCAGCAGCATCCAGGGTCTGCTTATTGCCAACGGCAATCTTCAGCACCTGGCTGGCATCCACTAGATCCTCACCACTCCCCTGGGCTTTCTTGAGCTTTGCCCCATCAGAAAGGGTTGCGTTCACCTGATAACCTGAGCCAACGGATGAAACTTTGAGCTGCCTTAGGACGTTCTTCTCCACTCCATTGTTGTAGTCCTGGGTGTTTTTATATTCCAAGGTAACCTCATCATCATACCCACTGCTCACCGGACCGTCCTGCCCAGCACCGGAACCAATGCTGATGGTCTGGAAAGGGTTAAGGATAACGTTTACTTTTACTTTTGCGCTACCGGAAGTTGTCTGCGCGTTCACCATGTTGATGCCAGCTAGGATAACTGCAGCGATCAGGATCATTTTTTTCATTTTTTCTATCTAGTTAAGTTTGTTCAAGATTCTATTTCAACCCTACCATGTTTGGATGCCGGTTGAAATTGATGATGCAAAACTAGAGGTATCTGCCTAAAAAAAAGTATGATTTTATGCTTAAAAATTATGAAAAACGTTCCGTTGGAATTTTTGTAGTCACATCTCTACAAACGTACGCTACCATCCGGATGGGCATCAGATCGATTTCCAGGAATGTCACTGAGAGCATAGGTACCACCATCCACAATCCCCATTTGCACAAAGGGGACCTTGAAGAGCCCTACCTGGTCTCGATACTGTACAGGATGTCATTGGTCAGTGTGAGGGCCTGCTGTTGGGATGCCAGGTCAAGGAGGTCGCTACCGCTGGGACCGATATAGGTCACATCGAATGTGGCCCCGAGGTTCGGACGGCCGGAAGATATAAAGACCGACTCTCGGTTATCCAGGCTGACCTGGTTCATCGAGAGGTCCCCATCATGGACGACAGCCCTTGCGTTCATCCTGATTCCAGAGAGCGGATGTCTGCGACCTGGTCCGCTATCCAGACTGATGAACTCGGAGTTGGCAAGTTTGACCTTGACCTCAAATGCCTCGGTACTGAACAGAGAAATATGGGCAAGTTGTAGGCTCTGGACCCCCTGCCTATAATCATCCATATTGGAATATGAGAGCGTGATCTGCTCCTGCTGTGGATGGATGGTGAGGTTCTGGACGCGGTTCAGTACGATGTTCAACCTTACGCTCTGCCCATTGGAAACCATGATGCCGGCTCCGATCAACAACAACAAAGATAATATGATCCTGTTCATTTCCCCTCCTTTTTCTGATTGACTAAATATAGTTTTTTTTCATCACATGGGCCCACCGGATAAAAAAAAAATCGATTTGACCCACAAATGTTACAATCTCCATTTTTTCCTGAATTCCTTGGGTGATATACCGAACCTTTTGGAAAATGAGGCACTGAAATTGTTCACATCCCTGAAGCCAAGGTCCCAGGCAATCTGCTTTATGCTCCTGTCCCCATCGGCTAGCATCCGTTTTTCCAGGTCACCCAGATGCTCGTTGATCAGCTCCTTAGGGGTCCTGCCTGTTATCCTCTTGGTGATCTGCGTGAGTTTACGCTGGCTTACCTTGAGCTGGTCGGCATATCCGGAAACCTTTCTCTCTCTCTTGACTGACTTCTGGACAAGGATACGGAACTCGCTGACCAGTCTGGACTCGTTATCGGCAGAGTGCACTGGAGCATACTCAGACTGCTGCAGATAGATATGTCCCATCAACAGGATCTGCCTTACCATATTGAAGGCAAGATCCCGGTAGATGGCACGGTTGTAATTGCACCTTGCCATTTCCAGATGGCTGACCATTAAATGGTAGTAACTCGAATATTGTTCTGTGAGCTTCAATATGGTATACCCCTGCAAACTTTTCTGAAGTGGTCCAAAGCTCAGCAAAAAGGAAAGTTCATCCTCGGTCCGGGCAGCAAACCCCTGGGAGAAATAGAGCATCTGGAAAATCCGTGACTCCCCTTTGCAAGGGGCAATCCCTATGCCTTTTGCAAGGAAGACCAGGCTTAGGGGTTCTAGCTCCAGTTTTTTTCCGTTAACCCTTAGGCTGCAGCCGGATTCATTGATGAACAGGATCTTGTACAGGGAGTCCTGCCAGTCCTGTGGCAGGCCCGAAACGACCGGATCCCCCGAAGTAATCTCTCTGATTCCGAATTCCATTCTTATAAGGTTTATGGATCAAACATCCGATTATTTATACATCCAGTCAATAGCATGGATCATTCTTTTGTATGAGCCTTGTCACCGGGATTCCGCGCGTAAGACATAACCGATAACCTGAAAAGTGATTTTTCTGTAAGCTAACCAGTTGGGACATCCATCGCCAATATGCAATTTTCCTACTGAGTACATTTTTTTGTAGATTTGGACCATATGAATTATATTCCGGATTTATCGAAAAAATATTGGCTGGCCTTGGTGGGCACCTGTATCATAGGGATGATGGCGCATGCCCAGACACCTGGCATGGTACCCTTGGACCCATCTGGATTTGTCACAAAGTACAACACAGACTTCGATGGCATTGGTCCCGAAGTATACGTTCTCCCTGCACCAAGGAGCCAGCAAGAGGTACTGGTGGATACTTATAGGGAGAAATCCGACTTCTTTGACTCCATTTCTCACCATCTGGATTACCAAAAACTCATTGAAGGATTTAGGAGCACCTCCAACAAAGGGTATATCCTTCAGAACATCAAACCATTGCCCAGCTCCACAGAGCAATGGGAGGAATTGATCAATAAACTACAACAGAACAACAACAGGCCCCTGGCAGCAGGGATCGCCAACGAATTTGCCCTTGAACTTCTTAGGAACAGGGAGACATCCAAGGCCATTTCAGTCCTGAGGTCCGGAATGAGCGGTCTGCAGCCCGGATCCGAACGTATGGCGCTCCAGTTCAACCTATCAAACACCCTGCTGTATATCGGGGACAACAATGGAGCCACTGCCCTGCAGGAGAGCTACTTGAGCAGTGCATCCATCAACAGAGATATAAAGGACCAGGCTGATATCCTAGTCGCCATAGCACGCAGCGAGGCGGACCGCAGGAATTACCGTGCAGCGGAGAACACGATCATCAGAAAGGCCATCCCCCTATACAATAAGATCAAGGATACCATGGGAAAAGTCAACGCATGGACAAGTTTGGCAAGGATCTACCAGATTCAGAACAAACACACCCAGGCGCAGTGGTTCCTTATCCAGGCCCGGGAGCTTGCCATTTCCAGGGATTACCAGAACGATTTGGCCGAAATGGAATATATGCTGGGGTATTCCAAGTATGTCCAGCAGAATTATAGTGTGGCCAAACTGGAACTGGAAAGAGCCATGTCCATGGCCAATCGGGAGAACAATAAAATCCTTCAGTTGGCCATCTCCGATAAACTGGGGGACACCTATATGAAATTGGGGGATTATAAAGAAGCAGAATCCGCTCTAGTGGACTATTGGCGATTGCGCCGAGAAGTCTTCCCTTGAAGCCTCGCCGCCCTATAACAGTGCTGTCCAAATACCCATGTCCTTTTTCAGCCCACATTAACCCATCCGTATAGACATCACCTGACCCAGTATGGAGGAATGTGAGAATGAATGGCGATTTTTGGTTAAATAAACTTAAAACCACGAATTTTTGACAATTGGCATGATTATTTTACGTTGTGGCAACGCAGGATTGTTGAAATTTTGATTAATTTTAACATATTTTGATAAAACAAGGAAATAATTACATCTAAAGTCAGGAACATATATGTTTAAAAATCTTATTTTTTGTCTCGCGTTGATTTCAGTGGTCGCTTGCGGCGCAAAACCACGAGTAAACCTGGAGAAGCAGGGAATGGAGCTGAGGCCGACCACACAGCATGAAATCATAGCAAAGGAGGTTGCGAATCTTCTGGAGAATGTCAGCTATAAGAAAGCCACCATGAACGATTCCCTGTCGAACATAATCTACAACAACCTCATCGAGACAATTGATCCAGGAAAAAACTATCTGCTGCAATCGGACATCGATGACTTCCAACAGTACAAGAACAGCATTTCCCAGGATTTCCGAAAAGGGGACCTCACAAGCACCTTCTACATTTTCAGCAAATATGTGGACCGCTATCTTCAGGCCATGAACTATGCCTTGGCACAGATCGATGCAGTCCACGATTTTACCTTGGATGAAAACTACACCAGCTTTCGTGAGAAACTACCTTGGTTCAGAACCGCTGCAGAGGTGAAGGACCAATGGCGCAAAAGGGTCAAGTATGATCTTCTGAACCTAAAGTTGGCATCAACGGATTCAGCAAAGTTCGACCTGGATAAAAGCAAGGAGTCCTTGCGCAGCCGTTACAACAACTTGATATCCCAGATCAAAAAAACGAATGCCAATGATGCATTCCAAGTGATCATGACTTCTTTTACGGACGCTGTGGATCCGCACACAAACTATTTTAACCCATCCTTGGCACAAGGTTTCAACGAGAGCATGTCTAACACGCTGGAGGGTATCGGTGCCCAATTGCAGATGGAAAACGAAATGGTGACCATCAAGATGATCATCGCCGGAGGCCCTGCATTTAAGGAAAAATCCCTGCAGATCAATGACCGCATTGTTGCAGTAGCACAAGGAAACGGTGAGTTCGAGGATATTATCGGATGGCGCTTGGATGCGGCGGTCGCAAAAATCAAAGGTAAGAAAGGAACGGTTGTCCGCCTGAAGGTTCTACCTGCCGGAGCGGCATTGTCCACCCCGCCAAAAACAGTCACACTAACCCGTGAGAAGATCGTCCTTTCGGAGGAATCCGCAAAACGTAAGATCCAAACAGTGAAAGGAACGGATGGAAAGGCCTATAAAGTTGGTATCATCGACCTTCCGAAATTCTATATAGATTTTGAGGCAGTCCGACGAGGGGACCCGGATTATAAGAGTACCACCCGAGATGTCCGATTGATCATCGACAGCCTGAAACGCGATGGGGTCGACGCTATCGTAATGGACCTGAGGAACAATGGCGGTGGCTCATTGGTAGAAGCTGTAGAACTTACCGGATTGTTCATCGACAAAGGACCTGTTGTACAGGTTCGTGATACCAGGAACCGCGTCCAGGTGGATAGTGACGAAGAACCGGGCCTGGCCTGGGAAGGTCCGTTTGGTGTGATCATCAACCGTTTCTCGGCATCGGCCTCAGAGATTTTCGCAGGTGCCATCCAGGATTATGGTCGTGGTGTCATCCTTGGCTCAACCTCCTATGGTAAAGGTACGGTTCAGAGTGCGGTGGATATGTCCCGATTTATATCAGCAACCAATAAGATTTTGATCAAAGCAGCTGGTAACAATGATCCGGATACCCCTAATGGAGCACCTGAATTTGGGCAGATCAATATCACGATGGGTAAATTCTACCGTATCAACGGAAGCAGCACCCAACATAAGGGGGTCACCCCGGATGTCACATTTCCGACCCAGTATACCGCGGAGAAATTCGGAGAAAGTTCAGAGCCTTCGGCATTGCCCTGGGACCAGATCAAACCGACCAATTTTTCAAAGATCCGGGAACTGACGGGAACCAACAGCAAATTGGAAGCCCTGCATAAGGCCCGTGTTCAGAAATCACCAGCCTACAGTTTCCTATTGGAAGATATCGAGGAATTCAATAGAGCGGAACAGATGCCATCCGTAAGCCTGAATGAAGCGGAACTGAAGGCTGAACGAGAAAAGAACCGTTTGAAATTACGTGATAGGATCAATAAGCAATTAGCTTTCGAGGGAAAACCATTGTGGGAAGAGGGCCAACCACAACCCAAGATAGAATACGATTTCGTTCTGGATGAAAGTGCGAAGATCATGGTGGACTTTATCAATCTGAAGAAATAAATCAACAGCGGGCAGCTTGACCGTTCGTTCATAAAAATGGCTGCCGCTGCAAGCAATGGTACCGCAAAGGACGCTTATTGTTGGATTAAAAAGGAGTATGGGGAAATATTTTCCCATACTCCTTTTCCGGTTTTTGGCAGGTGCATTTTATAACCAAGGGATGGCTCTTGCCCAACAGTGGATAATGATCTTTTCGAGTTCCGATAGATAGGCACCATAGTCCCTAAAAAAAGGTAATTTTCTAGAAGAATCTTTGTCCTTATCGGTTTTTGACGCCAATATCTGAAAGGCTCGGTTATTGCTCGGAGAATGATTTTGGTTATAAGTCCCGATTGGATGTAGTGGGACTTCTGGTGTACTGCTTATTACACTTCGGACGCTGGGCACAAATACTGTTTCGCTTTTGGGAATTCCGGATCCTGGGCACTCCTGGCAATAGCGATAATCCTACTTGGGGGTTCAGCTCCGATCTATCCCCGAAATGGAAAATAAGTTGTTCCATCTACCCATAGGGAGCTGGCAACCATTAACCAGGACCAGCACTTGATTTTAAATCATTCAAGGCCGTATTCAATATGTACATTTGTGTTGAAATGGTAGGACAATAATGGAAAGGTGATATTCAATTTCACTATAGGTATGAATATCGTGGAATGTTTAGTTCAAGCACCTGAGCCCCACTTAAGTCCTTGGTTTAAAATCAGCGGTTACCTAGGTATTTTGTCCTGAAAAAAAAGTATTTGTTCATGTAAATTGGTTCGGATTTTTTATCTAATTTGGCCTCAGAACCATGAACAAAGAAAAAATATGACCTTGGATGAAAGATTGGAAAAATTCAATGAGCATTTCCATTATAAAGAACAACCTGAACTATTTGAGTTCGACATGTCTCCGGAGAAGATCGCTTACAGAAATGAAGCCCTAAGGACAGCAGACAGAGATCTATACCTAAAATACCTCACTAATAGGTATTCGGAGAAATTGCAGAAAGAAATGCAAAGCTTTGATCTCTCGGCAAAAAACCTCGTAAAGATAGACAAGGCTTCAGCAATTGAACTATTTAAAAGATATGAAGTCAACCTGCTCAAATCGGACATCAGTTTCCTGGAGGAGGATGCTATCTATAACATGTATAAGGTTAGTCCAGAGAGCATAGAATTTTTATTGGAAGGTTATCGCGAGGATCTAATCGATGTTTTTGCACCTATTGATGAGGTTTTCCAGAATGGAAGGAGTGAAATCTATCTGGACAAAAGTGGAGTGTACTCAAACTAAAAGATCGGATTTGAGATTTTGCTTATCTCGAATTCACTTTAATTTAAATAGAATTTTATGAAAAAGTAGGTTATATCGGGAAAGGAGATTATTGATGATTTGTTCTGATCGGATATTTTAGTATTTGAAAAAACATTAAACTGCCAGCCAGAATGCAAAAGACCAGAAGATTGCTTATTGGCCAAAGATAATCCTGAACAGGAAATCAGTTCCGATCGGAAATGTCACCTTGTATGAAAAGAAGAATAGCCATTCTGGATTAAAGAAATGGAACAAGGTCGAAAATTGCATGGATGAATTTTAGAAAAAAGGCAGGCGCAAATAAATTCGCAGTTTCAAGTTATGGAATGCAATCACCTACCGTATTGACGGATTCCGGGAGCTGAAAGGCGAGGATAGCGATTTTCTAAGCAATGGGATGTATCAACATTAGCCTTTTTTTTACAATTATGCTAACGAATATATCCTATCCAGGCGAAGACAGATACTCCAAATCAATTATACTACAATTTTAATCTAAAGATTTCATGACCATCCCCTTTATATCAACAGGCGGGGCTTATTTTAGTATATTTTTTTCTATATTTACTTTGATAATATAAGTTTTAAGACTTTTGGTTAATAAATAGTCAGCAAGCCTACATCTCCCGATCGTAGGCTTGTGTTTTTTAAATAGTTTTTTTTAGATTTAAACATTCATTAGTCAGAGTTGATCGTGCAATATCAATCCTGATGGAACGATTAGGTTTTATTTTAGGGTAGCACTCAAGCGTGCTGCCCATTTTTAATAAGGATTATTTCGACCAATCCGACCGATGGGTCACAGACCACTGCATTCCAACAATTATGTGGGCAAATATCTTTAATAATATTATGTTTTTTCGAAACTCTGTTCAATATTGTCTGTCCTAACCATTGTTGTGGTCTTCACCATACTTTGTGCAGATAGCGCGGACCGGGCAGCTAATTGCCCAATAGTTTATCCTTCCTTTACTATAGCAGTTATTGAAATGTCTTGAGGTCTTGAAACTACAAAGTGATGGTGAACAATCTGTCTTAAATAGATAAAGTCTTTAAAAGATAAAAAATGGTCGAGTTCTTCCGACAATGACTACATTTTACACCGTTTTTTTCAATAAGCAAACATCATTTGGCTTTATAAATGCTGAATAAATTTCTCCTCATAATTATTATATGAGCTATAATCTAACTGAAACACGTTGAAAAGCAAAGCAATAAGCATCATTACCAAATAGTTACCTGACATTTTTGATAATCTTTATAAAAGCTTAAAAATCATCCGATCCAGCCTTTTCCAAATAACCTTAAAATAGAAAATAAGGCAAGTAATTAATCCTATATGCAATGATTCCAACATTATGAATGGGGCCCTAGCCCAACTCAGATAAATTGTCTGGCTATTATTTACTTCAGGGCCTTTGGAGTCCAGAACGCAGGAATTATGGCATTTCCATACCAAACAAAACCGCCCTTCATCGGTTCCTCCATTAATGGTTAACAGAAAAAGCGATCAAACGAAGAAAAATCGCACCCTAAGAATAATCTTATACAGCCTAGGCAGTATCCTTCTAATCGGTTTAATAGCCTCTTGGATATTATCCTCCTATCTTGCACCATACCTGAAAAGTGAAATCACCCAAAAGGTTCATGAAGGATCGGATGGCCTATATAAATTAGATATGAAAGATCTGGATGTGACCTTGGCAACTGGGACCATCCAAATACAGGAACTCAAACTTTCTGCCGACCCCAACATCCTCAAAAAACTGAATAGTCAGGATTCGCTCACTGAATTCGTTCTTGAAGGCAGTTCGCCAAGCCTGAGACTATCAGGGCTAAAGATCATCGATCTGCTTCTATACAAAAAATTGCGCATATCCTCCATTAGATTGGATGCTCTGAATCTTGTCCTTCATCAACATAAAACAAACAATCAGAAAAAAGAGAAACCCAAAATGGCCTATGAGTTGTTCCAGAAGCATCTCAAGTCCCTACATATTGGAATTATCGATATCAAAAAAGCCGATCTGACGATAAAAAATGACGGAGAGGACCTTCATGTAAAAAAAATTGATCTGGAAATGAAGGATTTTCTGATCGATGGTAAGTCAGAACAAAACCCTTCAAGGGTATTATTTGCAAAGGATATCCAGGTATCTTTGCCCCAGTTTGATTTTCAAATACCCAACAGTCCCTATAAACTTTCCTTAAAGGATCTAAGGCTGAATGCCAAGGACAGTTTATTGACTATGTCAGACCTTATGGTCCGACCCATGGTATCCAGAACCACCTTTGCAAAGAACGATCAAGAGAACAAAGCGATGATCGACCTGAAATTGGGAGGTTTCAGGATGACCGGTCTGCACTTGCGAAGGTTTATCCAGGATAGGTTGATAAGAGCTCAACATCTGTTATTGGAGAAGGGAAATATCGACCTTTCCAAGGATAAACGGTACCAACAGGAGAATGTATCAAAGATCGGCGAGAATCCGGCCCAACAGATCATGGCATTCAACCAACGGATCATCCTGGATCGGGTGGATCTGAAAGGAATCCGTTTAAGTTATACGGAAAGGAGCAAGAGATACAATCGGGACGGCACGGTCCATTTCAACCAGATCCAAGGAACTTTAAGGAATGTGAACAATGATACCCTAAGTTTGAGAAGGAACAGCCATATGGAAGCAGATCTTCAGGGATACGCAATGGGGGAAGGATTGTTGAAAGCCTATTTTAACTTTGATATGTTGAGCAGAAATGGGAGATACAGTTATAAAGGGTCTCTGGAAAGGATGCAAGCACCTGCATACAACAAGATCCTGGTTCCATTATTGAACATCGAGCTCAATTCGGGGAATATCCGACAGATTAAATTTGATATCTATGGGGACGACGTCAATAGTAAGGGGACCTTTCATTTTGATTATGACCATTTTAAAGTGAGCATATTGCAGGATCCGGATAGTGGTAAGAAAGGAAAGAAAGGCTTTCTGTCCCTTCTGGCAAATACCTTTCTGATCAATGACAGTAATCCGGATGCCAATGGGAAATATACAGTGGCCCAAATTTATTATACCCGAACTCCAGAGCACCCCTATTTTAAGGTCGTATGGAAAACCTTATTGCAGGGGATAATTGAATGTACCGGGACGAACCCGGATATTTTACCTCTGTAGGTCCAGCATGAAATGCCGTAAGGGGTTCAAAGATCCAAGAACAGGGAGACCATTGATCCTGATCCTCATTGCCAAGATCATCCCTCATTGCAGGGTTCCCGCAGGGAAGCTGGGAAGTGCGCATATGTGCAAATCGCCTGTCTTGACAGCATGACCCTAAAGGCCTGCTTGTCTTGTATCTCGAAATTAACAGATAGCCTGGTTAGGGCAGCGAAGTTTCTCTCAATGACAGGTAGATTTATTACATTTGCATAAACTATATCATCATGCGCTTAAACGGAAAACAATCATTCCTCTACAATAACTTTTTATGTCCTGCGCTCCTTTGGGTCATATTGTGCCTCGGAATCAGCTCAGCCCATTCACAGGAGCTTAACTCTGATCAGCTTTTCCAAAAAGCAAGGATTGAAGCATTTGAGAACAAAAATTATCCCGGGGCAATTAATATCGCGAAACAGGCATTGACAAGAAGCCCTGACTATACGGACATCCAGGTTTTCCTGGGAAGATTATACACCTGGTCCGATCAGCCTGATTCCGCCCGTATGGTTTTTCAAATGATCGCGCTTACCCCCCCCCAGGATCCTGATTTCTACCTAGCCTATGGTTCCCTAGAGTATTGGGAAGGCCAGCACCCCAAAGCCTTGCAGATCGTTAATAGAGGCCTGTCCATCTCGCCAAAAACAGAAGACCTCCTTTTATTAAAGGCGAAGATCCTTCAGAGCGCGAAACAATATGATGATGCCCTGAACTCTCTCCAATCCCTTTTGGAGGTAAACCCCAAAAATGGGGAGGCCAGGGATATGCTGGCTCGTTTAAAGAACCAGGAAACAGGACATGAAATCGGAATCAATTATAATTTCATGTACTTTAACACCCAGTTTGAGGACAATTGGCATGTTTTAGGTGCAAGTTATAAGCGTGCCACACCCATAGGTTCATTCATATTGCGGACAAACTACGCAAATAAATTTGCAGACAATGGAGTTCAATTTGAACTGGAGGCCTATCCGCGACTTTCCAACCTATTCTACATGTACCTAGGTGCGGGATATTCCGATGATGTGGGGATATTTCCCAAATTCAGATCTGGAGCATCCCTTTACGCCAACCTGCCAAAGAGCTTTGAAGCAGAGATTGGCTACCGGCAATTGAAATTCACCCAGGATATTTGGATGTACACAGCATCCATCGGAAAATATTATAAGAACTTTTGGTTCAACATCAGGACATACCTCACTCCTGATGAAGATAACATCTCCCAATCATATGCTGGAACTGTTCGATATTATACCAGGGGCGCAGATGATTATTTGGGATTTATCGTGGGAACCGGCATCAGCCCCGAAGAGAACCGCGAAAACCTCTTTACCGACAATCCTTATAAACTGAAATCCTTTAAAGCGGGTATGGATTACAATTTCACGGTTAGATCGAAGAATCTGTTCTCCATTACCGGGACCTATTATAAAGTAGAGTACAGACCGCAGACCAAGGATGACCAGTTTGATATCAGCCTGGGATATAGAAGAAGGTTCTAGGACCAGTTTACTGCTTAAAGAACTCCTGGTAAACCGAATCGGGCATCAGTTTGCCCGAGCGGATAAAATCCTTGTTCATATCCCGAAATTGCTCGAACCTATCACTTATGATTGATCCTTTAACATCTTCACCAACCGGATCCTCATTCAGGGACCTATCCAACTGAAAGAGTTTTTGGTCATTGATATGATATCCATCATAGACAAAATCGATCAATTGGGATTTGCTCTGCATGATCGGAATACCCAGGCCAGATCTACTACCTCCGATATCCAGGCCTTTTCCTATCCAGGTAACCTTTTGTGGAACTTTCAAACCATAATTCTGACGATAATAGGCTAACAAACTAGGGGCAAAATCGAAATGGCTGACTATATTGGTGAACCTCTTCTTTTCCTTAAGCATTTTCGAATACAGGATAAGAGGTACATGATAGCGATCGATCTTGGATTGCAGCGGAATTTCCGGCATGGCATGATCACCAGTTATCACAAAAATCGTATGCTTGAACTCGGCCCTCGTTGCATACTTGGAAAAAAACTCCCTGAGGGCATCATCTACGTTCATCACCGAGATCAGTTGTTTCCTATTGGCCAAGGCAAACGTACGCTGTTCCTTGGTCAATCTAAGATCTTGAAGGCGCTTCTCATATAGATCCGCATATTTCTTCTCATCATTGATCAAGAAAGGATTATGGGTGGACAAGGTAAGGGCGATGTGAAAATATGGAGGCGTCGCCCCATCCCCTTGCCTGTACAATTGGTCCAGCACGGCCTGATCTTCATATCCCCAGCTTTCACCAGCTGAACTTGGAAGCTTACGATATCCCTTTGGAAAACTCCCCTGCTCGATGATCCTATCGATCTGGTTGAATTCCAGGTATTTGGCCATGTAATCGAAATTGACATCTCCCCCGTAGATGAAGGAGGTTTGGAACCGGTTGTGCCTCAGGACATTCAAAAGGTTGAAGTGATCGGGATAATCAGCCTGTTCCAGGAATCCGGCACTGGCAAAGGGAAGAGATCCCAAAAGGGTCGGAAGTGCTGAGAACGTCCTGCCCGAAGAGCTTAAAGCATTTTCCCAGACCATTGAGCTATCTTTCAGACTGCTCAAAAAAGGGGTAAAATCCCCTATATAGCCATTGGGGTCCGAATAGGCATTCCCCAATCCCTCAACAATGATCAGCACCAGATTGGGAACCTTATCGGTCTTGACCATCAATGGGCCTAGCACATCCTTCGTTTGTTCCTGTTTTAGGAATGGGTAATCCGCAGAAATACCCGCATAGACAGCTCCTGGATTACTGTCAAAATATCCAGCCTTGATTTCCTGCATCAGATGTTCGGTATTGGATCCTACAAAGAACCCCAGTTTACTCTGTTCGGCGGTCTGAACAGATTCGTCCCTATCACTATTGAATTCCACAGATAGGCTCAGCAGAAGGATACTGATAATCCCTAATCCCATTAAGCTTAATCCCAATGGTGCAGAGCCCTTCCATTTTTTAGCTAAAAAATGGAATAGGCTATAAATACCAAGAAGACCGGCAACCAGGGCAAGGATATTCTTCAAGGTCAGAACCTGACTGGATTCCAGGATGTTTTTTATTTCCTCAGCCGAATAAAAGAAGAGATCGGATCCCAACAGGTTTCTCGAGGATGAAAAGTAGAAGGCCAGAAGCAATTGGGAAATAAGTAGAACAGCCAATAAGAGATTAAATAACCATTTGGAAAGTGTTCTGTTAAGCAGCTGGACAAGACCGAACATCATTCCAAGAACAAATAGTAGCGTAAAACTGTAAAGCATGTTGTTCCCCAACATGATAAAAAACTCAGTTGCCCCTTTAAAATGTTGGATAAATGATCCATAGAGCAACCATTCGATCACGGAAAAAACAAGCACAAGGACGATGAAAAGACTTCCAGCTACAGAAAAGTATTGCAGGATCTGCTTTCCCATCCTAAGCAACCTTGCCCTTACACTTTCCTTCTTTTCCTGTGAAAAGCCCTGTCGGGTCATTTCGCCCCAACCGCTTTTCTTGCGGAAATAATCTACCATGCCGCGAATCCCAGCCCAGGTAACCAAGGGATGGAAATAAAAGGGCTCAAAAACAGCCGTCAGGATCAATTTCCGCATATCCTTCTGTTTGGAATAGACCTGCCGGCTGACAAGATCTACCGCTATGGCATATGAGGAATACAGCACGCTCGAAAATACAACCAGAGCATACAACGCGATAAAAAAAGACCAGTTGATGGTCCCCGAAAAAACAAAGATCCAAAAGACGGCATAACCGGAAAACTCTACAAAAGGTCCCAGGAACTCAAAGAAGAACCAATAAGGGAGACTGATCATGCCTAGCTTCCCATATCTAGGGTTAAACATCAGCTTGCGATGCTTCCAAAGTGTTTCCATCGTACCGCGCATCCATCGGTTACGTTGTTTCTTTAGTACTTCTTTATCTTCAGGTACCTCTGTCCAGCATAATGGATCTGGGATATTGATCACCTGATGCGGTAGATTTTGTTCGATCATATAACGGCGCATACGCACCACCAATTCCATGTCCTCTCCTACGGTCGCATGGTCATATCCCCCGCAAGCCAGAACGATCTCCTTATCAAATGCCCCAAAGGCCCCAGAGATCAGGATCAATCCACTTGCACGGGACCAGGCCATCCTTCCCAGTACAAATGCCCGGATATATTCCAGTGCCTGGGAACGACCGAGCCAGCTTTTGGGCAAGTTGACCTCCAGTACTTTCCCGTGTTCGATCCTGCAGTTGTTGGCCAAACGAATTACACCACCGCAAGCGATCAAACGTTCATCGGTCTGCTCCATAAAGGGCTTGGCCAGTTTGAGTACCGCATCCTGTTCAATGATGCAGTCCACGTCTATGCATACGATATAATCTGACTTGGAGATATTGATCCCCACATTCAGCGCATCTGCCTTGCCCCCGTTTTTCTTATCGACAACAATCAGTTTCCTAAATGCCGGATTTGTACTTTTATAGACCTGCTTGACCTCTTGGGTGGACAGATTCCCCGGTATGATATAAGGGACAGGCACTAAATGATAGGCCTTGACCAATCGCTCAATGGAATCATCCTTAGAGCCATCATTAACGATAATGATCTCCAATCTGTGATAATAAATGGACAATAGGGAACGTACATTCTCCACGATGGTAATCCCCTCATTGTATGCTGGTGCTATGAGACTGAAACTTGGAGAATTTGGATTAGTTGCAATGATTGAATAATCAGTAAAGACATTCCCCTGCTTATACCGCACCAGAGCACCATAGGAAAATATAGCGATCCATGTATATATAGTAAAGATTCCTGCTGCATATATCAGGAATAACCAAATGATGATTTCATAAATTACCTTTGCTACTTCGCTCATATCTTACTCTTAAGGGCATGATTCAATACCAAACGGGTCTGATCCTCAGGTAACAACTGTTCCCGCAGTTGTACCAGGAAAGGGATTTGGCCCATACTTGCCATTGCTTCGGCAATCAGGACCTTCCCTTCAGGGTGTGGATAATCCAACAGTTGTTCCTTCAGGAAATCCAATTTATCCAATGCGCGGGTATGTCCCAAGCCTCTTATTATGGAGAACTGTTCTTGCATTGTCGCTATTGGGAAATAGGCCAACAATACCGTGCTGGTATCTGCCTGTTCAATACTGAACAGGGTATCGACCAATTCCTCTTTGATCCTAAGGTCCGAATTTTCCAATCTTTCCAACAGCACGCCTTCCATTTCAAATAACTGGAATTTCCTGATTATCTTTAGGGCCAATCTGATGACGGAAACATTCGTAGAATGCAACCACTCTAAAAGAGTTGTGACAGCATCTTCCGGAAGGACCTTTATGGAATTCAGGATCCTCAGCTGTTGCCACTCCGATATGATGGTTTCCACACCATACAAAAATGATAGGCCGTTGAAACCTTCAAAATAAACTATGGCCAATTGGGCCTCTTGGGATACAATTTCGCTAGGATGGTCCAATGTTTTTCGAATTTCCTGTAGTGCTTCCCTGACCTGCATGACTGTTAAGGCCTGTATGCCCCGGGCGATTAGGTAGGGCCTTGTGTTGGAAAGCATCTGGTAAGCTTCCTTATCCAACCCGTAAATGTAAAAGATGTTCATTATGGTCTTTGCAGCAGTACCGGTAAACCTACGTTCAGATTCGATCAATTGACCAATAAAAAAACGTCTGAAGGTCTGTCTCTTGCACAAGTTTTCCAGAGACGGATCCACCTGCAGGGACTGTTCCATTTGGGTGACTATCGATTTTATAAGGTAATCATCCAGGAGCTTCTTCCATCGGGTCTTGTCCGCCAGCGCTTTATATTCCCTGAAACTATAAAAAAGCAGACCCAATGTAAAAAGGAATACCAGGATCAAGACGACCTGGATAGCGATCATTAGTTCATGAATGTTCAGTACCGGCTCCATCAGATGGTCATTTCCTCCGTAATCTGTTTATTCTGATGATCAGCTCATTGGGGCTGAAGGGCTTGATGATGTAATCAGAGGCACCAAGATCAAATGCCTCCAGAACGATCTCCTCCTGAGCCATGCTCGAGAGCATGATGATGGGAATGGGTTCGGCCATCATCTTGACCTCGGCCAATATTTCAATGCCCGAGGCAAAGGGCATCATGATATCTGAAATGATCAGGTCGATACCTCCTTGTCTGATTATGGATATGGCATCAAGTCCATTTCTTGTCAGCACAACATCGAACCCTTCCTTGGTCAATTTATGTTCCAGTGTTCTGAGGATCAGTTCATCGTCCTCGGCCAATAACACAACCATTAATTTACTCCTCCATCTGCTTTAAAAGTTTAAAAATCAATTCTATCTCCATGTAAATATTTTCCAGACCTACGCCTAGGTCCGGATATTCCGTCGCCTTGTCGCGGTTCGGAAGATTCACAGGCCCCTCGGTCAAATCCTGGTCCTTCTGTATCATAGCCTCCAATCCCACAATCAAATTGTTCAGTTCAACAAGTCCAGAGGTACCAGCGGTACCTTTCATTTTATGCAGAAGACGACCAATAACCTCGAGATCGCCCTGGTCTTCCGCCATTTTCAACTGTTCGCTCTGGGATCTTAGTTCCTGTTTGACCAGCGCCAGGAAAACCTTCCTAAAATCTGGATCGGAATCCGTGGCCTGCTCGATTATCCGGTTATCTATATGCATCACGAGTGTCTCCTGGGGATTATCATTACTTTTAGAGACCCAAAGTTGCTTAAGAACCCGCGCCCTGAATTCCTCAAACCGGATGGGTTTGGCCAAGAAATCGGTCATCCCGGCTTCCAGGCACCTCTCCCTTTCTCCCTTGATGGTCCCTGCTGATATTCCTATTATCGGTGTCCGCTCATACCCCTTTATTTTACGAATAATTTGTGTAGCCTCTGTTCCGTCCATCAATGGCATCTGTATGTCCATCAGTATCAGATCGAAATCCTCCCTATGGCATTCCTGAACAGCCAATGATCCATTCTCTACACCCACTGTAACACTGTTAGGAATTACCTGTTCGACCAACCGTCGATTCAGTTCCATATTGACGGTATTATCATCGGCCAATAATACCTTATAGATATGCTTTTGCTCATGCTGGCCTGAGTTTTTCTGATCTGTTTCAATGCGACCGGGATTGGAATCCACTGGCTCTGATTGTACTTCTTCGGTTGTTTTGGGCCTGTTCCGTAAGATTCGATAGAGTTCCTCGGAAATGATAGGTTTGGCCAGACAGTAGCAGTTGGGCTGATGTCGAAAGTCACCAAAATGTTCCTGATCCTCTGAGGAGCTGTGCAGGATTAGAATTGGTGTTGCCTGCTGTCTTGACTCATATAGATCCTTGATCTTTTCGATGGTTTCCAGGCCATTCAGGATGGGCATCCGATAGTCCATCAATATGGCATCAAACTGCTGACCTTCCATCAACAACTGCAGTGCCCCGAAACCATTTTCTACGGATTGGGTATGTACATCCTTAAACGAGAGCATATGCTCCAGAATAATGCGGTTATTGGCATTATCATCTACGATAAGTACATTCTCCACGGCCAAGGCCTTCTCTAGGGAGGTTGGATTTTCAAAGGGAACATCAATCTCAAAACAGAACGTGGAACCTATCCCAGGGGTACTCTCCAGCATCAGTTCACTCCCCATATACTTCAGTATGTTGTTGGAGATGGTCAGGCCTAGGCCTGTACCTCCAAAACGTTTGCTAACCGAGCTATCCTCTTGGGTGAAGGCATCAAAAATCCGTTGTTGCTTTTCCTTTGGGATACCTATCCCAGTATCCCTGACCGAGAACTTCAAGCGAACAATCTCCTCATTGATCCAAACTTTTGATACCCCCAGTTCGATCTCTCCGTTCTCTGTAAATTTGACGGCATTTCCCAATAGATTGACCAACACCTGTTTTATCCTAGATTCATCTATGAAGATGACCCCTGGCAGACCCTGCTCTATGTTCAATAGTAATTCAATACCTTTATTCTGGGCCTGGTACAGGATGACATGAATGACCTGGTTCACCATTTCGTAAATATCATAGCGATCGACATAGAACTCCAGTTTTCCGGATTCAATCTTTGAAAAGTCCAAGATATCATTGATTATCGAGAGTAACCCGGTACCGGATTCATGTACGTATTTAAGGTATTGCTTCTGGAGATCATTCAGGGGGGTTTTTAATAAAAGGTCGGAAAATCCGATAACTCCATTCAATGGTGTCCTGATCTCATGGCTCATATTGGCAAGGAATTCTGACTTGGCTTTACTGGCCAGATCAGCAAGTTCCTTCGCCTTCTTGAGCTCTTCATTCTGGGCCACCTGTTCACTGATGTTCTGAGAAAAGATGATGATCCCTCCTATGCTACCATCACCCAACCGCCATGGACGGACCTCCCAATTGTAATGCTGAGCCTCCTCTCGCCCTTCGATCAACAATAGCTCATCGGTATTTCGGTAGGCAATACCCTGTAGGGCGTTCTCGTATATTCTTTTTCGCTTATCCGGGATATTTGGAAAAAGTTCATAAAGGTTATGGTTCAATTGAATAGACCTGCCTTTGTGGAACTCCTCCCTCCATTGTTGACTGATTGCCAAATAGTTAAGGTCATTATCGAACATTGCAACTGAGGCCGGAACATGTTCCACGAAAGATTGTAGCATGGCCTCCTTACGTTCCAATTCCAGAAACATTTGCTTGCCTTGGTCAATATCCTGGATAATGCCGAATACACGTTCACACCGGCCATTGACCATTTCAGGTATTCCTTTTATACGGACCCAGATCTCCTCGCCCGAGTCCTTTTTTAGCTTCAGTTCAAGATCGTAAGGTCTACCGCTCTTGATCGCTTCATGGAAGTTTGACCGGAGGTGGTTCTTTTCCTCCTCTGCATAAAACCCAAAAACATTTTCCATTGTGGGCTGAAAATCAGAAGCCACTCCATGTATGAGTTTCGTTGAATCCGACCAAAAGATTTCGTTCTTAACAAGATCTGATTCCCAACCACCAACCTGCGCTACAAGATTGGTCTGTTCAAGGATCTGTTGGGTTCGTAGGAGATTCTTTTCCAGGATGATCCTCTCGGTCATATCCAGGGCGGTACTTACCACATAGGACCTCCCGTTGCCATCCTGTTCCAGCATATTATTATAGAGCCAATAGATCCATTCTCCGGATCGTTTCATCAGCACCATCATACCTCTTGCCTCACCGTAGGCCTGAATCTGGTCGAGATAGGCCCTAAAGAGATGTTTGTTCTCCTGGGGAATAAGATCGATGAGATTCAGCCCTTCGACTTCCTCCGCCCTATAGCCCAGAACTTCCCTGCCCTTTTCATTTACTTCCAGGATATTCCCTTCCATATCGTGCATGCTCATCAGCCCGATGCCGTTCTCGAAGAAATTCCTGAACCTTCTTTCGGAAAGCTCCAGTTTCAGCTTCTCTGCATTTTCTTTGGTCATATTGCGACCGAATGCAAAGATTTCCCTGTTCGTAGGATCGTGCTTAATACTCCAATCAACGCTAACTTCCTGGAATCCAGGAAGCATTGTATGTGTCTGTAATTCGCTAATATCTTTCCTGAGCAACAACTCTCTATCACCTTTGACCTGCATCAGCTCCAGAAAATCCATACCGATGAGCTGGCCTACCGACATCCCGAAAAGATCAGCAAAAGAAGGATTCGTTTGCTTCAATCTGAAACCTTCATCCATCACACAGATCATATTCTGCGTATTGGACAATATCTCCTTAAAATATCCGGCCTGAAGGCTCCTTCTTTTTGCAAGTAGGACTCCTACTACAGCCTCACCGAGTTTGGTTAATTCCCGCAACTGCTTCTCCGACAATGTTTTCTCCTTAAAATCGACCACACAGATCGTCCCCAGGGCCATTCCACGATCATCATTCAATGGTACACCGGCATAAAAACGAATGTTGCCAGCCTTGATCAACGGATTATCGGATGTACGCGGATCGGAAAAGGTATCTGTGATCATCAGGGGGCCTTCACCCATCAGGGTATACTGGCAAACGGTATTTTTTCTTTCAACTGTTTCCAGATCCATTCCGATACAGCTCTGGATTCTTTGTATGTCCTCCTCCATGATGCCAATGATGCAGGTGGGGCTATCGGTCAAAAGACAGGCCAGCTCAGCAAAAACATCCAACTCTGGCATCCTCCCCAACCCTATCAGTCCGAAGGAGTTCAGAGCCTCTAACCGTGTCTTTTCGTTATCAGGTATTGGTAGGATATTCATAAATATATCTCAGGAATCTAATTATGCAATCGTGAAGATAAGCATAAATCCCTGAGATATGCTCCCATTTAGGAACAATTAACCTAAAAGGACAATATTTAAAAAATAGGTTCAAAATTTTATCCCCCAAATTCCATGAGAAAGGCTTTTAGGAAACTGTCAAGATCTCCATCAAGTACAGATTGGGTGTTGGAAGTTTCCACATTCGTCCTAAGGTCTTTGATAAGCTTGTAAGGGTGAAGTACATAATTTCTGATCTGGGATCCCCATTCAATCTTCTTCTTGGAGCCCTCTATGGCAGCTGTAGCCTCCTGGCGCTTGCGCATCTCGATCTCGTACAATTGGGACTTTAACAACCTCATTGCATTTTCCTTGTTCTGTAATTGTGATCGGGACTCCTGATTCTTGATGATGATGCCGGTTGGTTTATGGTGCAATCGAACCGCCGTTTCTACTTTGTTCACGTTCTGTCCACCAGCACCACCTGCCCTAAAGGTATCCCACTCGATCTCCGAATCCTTGATTTCAATTTCAATATTATCATCCACCAGGGGATAAACATAGACCGAAGCAAAAGAGGTGTGTCTTTTACCATTGGAATCGAACGGTGAAATACGGACCAAACGGTGCACGCCATTTTCTCCTTTCAGGTAGCCGTAAGCGAAGTTACCGGAAAACTGAAGGGTCACGGTCTTGATCCCCGCCACATCTCCTTCTTGATAATCCTGCTCCGTTACCTTACAACCGTGTTTTTCGCCCCACATGATATACATACGCATCAACATGGCTGCCCAATCACAGGATTCCGTCCCCCCGGCCCCGGCAGTGATCTGAAGAATTGCATCCAACTGATCTTCCTCTGCACTCAACATGTTCTTGAACTCCAGTTCTTCGATATCCGAAAGAGCAATCTGGTATTGCTCCTCCAATTCCTTATCCGTTGCATCTCCAGCCTGGAAAAACTCGTACAATACCCCTGTATCTTCCACAGAAGCCGTTACCGCATCAAATTGATCGGTCCAAACTTTATGGTTCTTTATCGCGTGTAATACTTTTTCTGCTGCTTTGGGATCATCCCAAAAATCAGGTTGAAGCGTGATCTGGGTATCACGATCTATCTCTTCTTTTTTGGCATCAATGTCAAAGATGCCTCCTCAGGGATGCCAATCGATCCCTCAAGTCTTGTATTTGTTCCTTGGTCATACCACAAAGATAAAATAAAATGGAACTTACCTATGAAATTCATAGGTATAAACATTATAGGGAAGAATTTTTTTCGCCAATTGCCAGGAAATAAAGCAGCAGATCACTAATGGACCAATCAATACGAACGCATTTGGCGCTAATGAGCAAGCTAGAATAGCGGCTGTCCAAGGCGCGAATATGGCCGCTGAAAGCGCTACTGCAGCACCTATGACCAGAAAGTTGATCGGCACCAAATCAAGTCCAAAAAAGGTATTCCCCAAGTAGCAGACCAATAATCCAAGAAATCCTCCAGCCACGATACTCGGTGCAAAAACTCCACCATCTCCACCGGCACCCAAGGTAAGCGAAGCGGCGATCGGCTTCAATAATACCACGAGAATCAACATTCCCCAAGAGATTGTACCTGCATGCAGCACCTCTTTTAACCCATGGTAGCTGTCGCCATAGAGCGCCGGAATGGCGAATATAAAGAGTCCAACGGTAATGGCTCCAAGATTTACACGGACAAAATTATTGTTGATATTGCCAAAGAATGATTTCACCTTAATAGCCATGAAGGTGAAATATACCGCTAAGAAAGCTGCCAAAATGGATAATAACAGCATAAAGGGTATCGCATTATAGGACCAATGATTTACGGCTACCTGAAACATCGATTGTTCATTAAAAAGCAGGATAATACACAGGGAAACAACCGCAGCAATAGAACAGGCGATGATTTTTGTTTTTGTCCAACCTCGGTGGATAACTTCCATGGAAAAGAGAAATCCCACCATAGGGTTTACAAACAACACACCTACTCCTGCTGTGACAGCTGCACAGATCAGTTCTATCTTGTATTTTTTTGCGGCAATTTTTCGCTGGTACATGGCATTCCCAACAGTAGCGGAAGCCACAACAGTGGAAACCTCCACGCCTGTTGAACCCCCAAAGACAACGGTTAAGAATCCATTGATGTAATGGGATGCCACCTTAAATAAAGGAAGATGCTCCCGTCGGGCATATAATGTTTTATATATCTCGGTGATCCCTTTGTTTTTTCTTCCTTGAAATAGGTATTTACGCAAAAAATATATCGCGGTGGTACCAATGGTGGGCAATAGGATAAAGAGCCAGGTGTTGCGTTGTTCAACAAAATGGAATACCGTTTCTTCAAAAAACTCTGTAAAATGCTTTAAGGAAAGTGCTAATATAGAACAGATGATAGCAGTTAGCATGGAGGAAGCGATGAGTTTGCCCCAATTATTCAAAATAATGTTTTTTCTATACATTTGAAATGTAATTGATAGAACAAAGATACTACAAAATTGTCCATTGATAGGCTGTTAATCCTTATATTTGAAGAAAATCAATCGACATATGTTACCAAAAATAGACTTTACGACCACCCAAGCTTATAAATATTTAGCAGATCATTTTATCGATATCAACGAAAAAAGCCTTAAGGAACTTTTTGCGGAAGATCCCCAGCGTTTTCATAAATTCTCCATACGGCTCGGAGATATCCTTTTTGATTATTCCAAGAACAGAATCGATGAGCAGACCATGGCACTGTTGATGCAATTGGCAAGAGAATGTCAATTGAAAGATGCTATCGAGGCGATGTTCAATGGAGAAAAAATCAACGAAACAGAAGGAAGGGAGGTGTTACATACGGCGCTGAGAAACCAATCCGATCGCCCGATTCTTGTCGATGGAAATGATGTGATGCCCCAGGTCCGCGAAGTATTGGCGAGGATGAAGGATTTTACAGACCGCGTGATATCAGGAGTATGGAAGGGCTTTACCGGACGGGATATAACGGATGTTGTAAACATAGGCATCGGAGGTTCAGATCTAGGTCCGGTCATGGTGACAGAGGCCTTAAGAGCTTACAAGACCCGATTGAACGTGCATTTTGTTTCCAATGTTGATGGATCCCATATTGCTGAAACTTTAAAGAACCTAAATCCCGAGACCACTTTGTTTTTGATTGCTTCAAAGACCTTTACCACCCAAGAAACCATGGCGAATGCCAATTCAGCAAAGGAATGGTTCCTTGAGACTGGAGCCGAGGATACGGAGGTGGCGAAACACTTTGCTGCCTTGAGCACGAATGAAAAGGGAGTGGCCGATTTTGGGATTGACACGGCGAACATGTTCGGATTCTGGGATTGGGTAGGGGGCCGATATTCCTTATGGTCCGCAATCGGGCTATCCATCTGCCTTTCCGTAGGGTATGACAATTTTGAATCCCTTCTTTTAGGTGCCTTCGAAGCTGATGAGCATTTTAGAAACACAGAATTTGAAGGCAATATTCCTTTAATCATGGCTTTGTTGGGTATCTGGTACAACAATTTCTATGATGCAGAAAGCCACGCCATCTTACCGTATGACCAATACCTGCACCGTTTTGCGGCTTATTTCCAACAGGGCGATATGGAAAGTAATGGCAAATATATCGATAGAAATGGTAATCGGGTGGACTATCAAACCGGACCTATTATTTGGGGAGAGCCGGGCACTAATGGCCAGCATGCCTTCTACCAATTGATCCACCAGGGAACAAAAATGATCCCCTGTGATTTTATTGCGGCCGCCATCTCCCACAATCCACTTGGCAGCCACCAGGAGCTTTTACTGTCCAATTTCTTTGCCCAAACAGAGGCATTGATGAATGGCAAAAGCGAAGAAGAGGTGGTCGGAGAATTAAAAAATGCTGGTAAATCGGTAGGTGAGATTGATGAATTGAAAAACTTCAAGGTTTTTGAAGGCAATAGACCTACCAATTCCATACTGATCAAGAAGCTAACACCAAAGACCCTTGGCACGCTGATCGCACTATATGAGCACAAGATTTTTGTCCAAGGGGTGATCTGGAATATTTTCAGTTTTGATCAATGGGGTGTGGAGCTTGGAAAACAATTGGCCAATAAAATCCTTCCAGAATTGAAAGGGAACGAAGAAATCAGTAGCCATGACTCTTCTACCAATGCCTTGATCAATCAATACAAAGCTTGGAGAATGGGGTAATACATTGAAAATTAGATCGTTAACTTAACAGATCGGATATGCTTTGCTTTAGCGAATTATTTTGGCGAAATTAGGGGTTTACCCAAATTCTAACCATTATGATTACAAAATTTATATTCCGCGTCAGGCGGGTTTCCACTGTTTTCCTTTTTACAGGATTGACCTTGACTGGCGCAGGATTCATCAACCCTGCATCCGCACAGCGTGGCCAGATGGCTCCGCAAAAATTAGACCCTATCGTTGAAAAAATCGTTCAGGAAGCCAAAGGGAATTCCCAATTGG
The DNA here is from genome assembly GCF_037126265.1 of Sphingobacterium tenebrionis. Taxonomy (NCBI): domain Bacteria; kingdom Pseudomonadati; phylum Bacteroidota; class Sphingobacteriia; order Sphingobacteriales; family Sphingobacteriaceae; genus Sphingobacterium; species Sphingobacterium tenebrionis. The sequence continues at coordinate 237,399 of NZ_JAYLLN010000001.1, read as the reverse complement.
AACAATTGGCTTTTGAGCTGTTGGATGTGGTAGGCCCGCGTTTGGTCGGAACTCCAGGAATGACCAAAGCCAATGAATGGGCATTGAAAACCTTCCAAAATTGGGGAATTGAAGCCAGGAACCAACAATTTGGCGAATGGCATGGTTGGGAAAGGGGGATCTCCCATATCGATATGACCCATCCTCGTGCAAAATCCTTGGCGGGAACCCAACTTGCCTGGAGCCCCACAACCAAAGGAAAAGCGGTCGAGGCAGAAGTTATTGCGTTACCGGACATTAAAGATTCCATTTCTTTCCGCCAATGGCTACCTCAGGTCAAAGGAAAATACGTCATGATATCCATGCCGCAACCTACCGGACGCCCAGATGCCAATTGGAAAGAATTTGGAACTCCAGAATCGATCGAGAAAATGCAGAAAAATCGCGATTCCTTGAACCGGGCCTGGAACGCCCGCATCAGGGCAACAGGCCTGCAAACCAATTCCATTCCTTCCGTTTTGGAAGAAGCGGGAGCAGTGGGCATCCTGACAAGCTACTGGTCCATGGAATTCGGAGCAAACAAGATATTCGGTGCAAGATCGCATAAAGTTCCTTCCCTTGACATCTCTTTAGAAGATTATGGGATGTTATACCGTTTGGCAGAAAAAGGCTATGCCCCAAAGATTAAGGTAGAAACCTCCTCAAAACATCTCGGAAATGTCCCTTCCTTCAACACCATAGCTGAAATAAAAGGATCTCAATTCCCAGATGAATACATCATTCTTTCCGCCCATTTAGACTCTTGGGAAGGTGGATCCGGCGCTACAGATAACGGCACAGGAACCATTGCCATGATGGAGGTTGCGCGTGTTTTGAAAAAAGTATTACCCAACCCGAAACGCAGCATCCTGATCGGTCTTTGGGGAAGCGAAGAACAAGGACTAAATGGATCGCGCTCCTTTGTATTGGATAATCCAGCCATTATCGAAAAGACACAAGCGGTATTCAACCTGGACAATGGAACAGGTCGGGTAGCCAACATCAATGGTTCTGGATTTGTACATGCCTATGATTTTATGGGCAGATGGTTAGCGGCTGTTCCACGTGAAGTGACCAAGGATATCAAAACAGACTTCCCAGGTTCTCCCGGTGGTGGAGGATCTGACCATGCCTCTTTTGTGGCTGCCGGAGTACCGGGATTTATGTTGAGCTCCCTATCATGGGGATATTTCAATAATACCTGGCATACCAACTTGGATACCTACGATAAATTGGTTTTTGATGATCTGATCTCCAATGTGATCTTAACGGCCGTGCTCACCTATAAAGCTTCCGAAGAACCAGAATTGGTAAACCGGGAAAAAAGGATTCTACCGAAAGGTCCTGATGGGAAACCAGCTGACTGGCCTGCCATCAGACAACCAAGAAGATCCGGTGTGGGGTATTAATAAGAAATACGAACTAAAAGGCATTTTTCCACATCATGCTTTCTACTGGCCTGATGGTTTTGCTATTATATTTGGCATTTCCTTTACTGTTGTAAAAAGTTTCGATTTCACCTTCCACCACAAAATAAATCAACTGCCCGATCGGCATGCCTGCATATACACGCACCGGTTGGGCTACTGAAATCTCTAAGGTCCAAGTATTGCAGAAACCTACATCCCCTTTTCCGGCTGTAGCATGGATATCAATCCCTAACCGACCTGTACTGGATTTCCCTTCCAAAAATGGGACATGGCCATGGGTCTCAGTATATTCCAGTGTAACGCCAAGGTATAAGGTTCCAGGCATCAGAACATAACCTTCTGCAGGGACCTCAAAATGGTCGATCTCATTGTGTTTCCTTGCATCCAACACCTCATCTTTGTACGTAGCAAGGTATTTACCTAAATGCACATCATAGGAATTGGTCCCTAAACACTTCCTATCAAATGGTTCGATGACAATACTTCCTTTGTCTATCTCCTCTAAAATCCTTTTATCCGATAAAATCATAAGTTTGAGCTAATACCCTGCCATTAAGCGGGATTCAAAAATACACATTCGCAACAGCATTGACAATAGGAGATGCTGTTCTTAGAATTTCCATGCCGTTTCCTTATCGTCAAACCCTCTTTTCGAACTGCAATCGAGCTTCAAGTATGGCCAAACCAATGTAAAAGCCCAAAATAGGCGCCCGGTAGTAAAACACAAACTTTTACATTACTTTCGTCCTATTCTCAGAATGAACCAAACTTATACACATCCATCCGAATAGATATTAAAAGGTTATCGACTAAAAATCAAAAGGCCATCAGTCCTCGATCTAAATACTAAAACAGCTATATTTGCATATGGCCTTAGCATATCTCAAAGAACTCGACGAAAACAGTCGCATCGCCTTATGGAAAATTGAAGAATCAGAGGAAGAACTGGTGAGCTTTCTGCAGTTGGATGACCGCGAGAGAGCAAAACTCCGCAGTTTGGCGAAGGGAAAACGTAGTTTACATTGGTTGGCGACAAGGGTTTTGTTGAGGTATTTGCTGCAGACACCGGATTACATCAATTGTCCTTCGGACGCTAATGGCAAACCCTATCTTCCCGATTTCCCATATGAGATTTCCCTGACCCATTCCTATGATTATGCAGGGGTAATGCTGAGCCTGAAAGGGAGGTGTGGGATCGACCTGGAGATCGTTAAGGAAAAGGTTGTCCGTATCAAGAACAAATTCCTTAAGCCTGATGAATTGGGGTTCATTAAGCCAGCAGATGAAATTGACCAGCTGTATGCCTGTTGGTGCGCAAAAGAAGCCGTATATAAACTTCAGGGCAATAAAGGAGTCTCCTTTTTGGAAGACATGCGCATCCTACCATTCAATTACCACCCCCAAGGAACCATGAGACTTTGGCTTCAAAAAGATGGTGAGCAAACGCCATTCCGGGTATTCTATGAACGTTTTAATGAATACATGCTCGGGTACGTGACAGAAGGAGAATGAAATCTACCATCTAAATCTAAGGCGCCTCATTCAAGGTTTCCTGCAATTGATCTTTCTTCAGAGAGAGCCTTTTATTGCTTTTATAGATCCTAACGGCAATCAGAAAATACGCCAATAACAAAGGTCCATACACAAGCCCCATCAACCCAAACAGAGGAATACCGATAATTACCCCGACAACGGTAATAATGGGATGTATATCACCTACTTTTTTCGCAATTACCAAACGTAGCACATTATCGATATTGATCACCAGGCCGAATCCCCAGATCAGTAGGCCAATCCCTTGCCAGTTGTGGCCTTCTGTTAAAAGAATAACGGCTGCAGGCACAAAGATCAATGGCGGACCAAGCAAAGGAATGAAGGAAAGAATAGCACAGATTACCCCCCAGAATATGGGGTCTTTGGCACCGAAGATGTAAAAGCCTATGGCCAGGCACAAGCCCTGAACAATGGCAATGAAAGTCTGCCCAATAATATTCGAATAGGTGATGTTCTTCAGTTCCTCGCCAAATACTACGGCATTCTCATCATCAAAAGGCATATAATGGACGATACTCCCCTCAAAGCCTTTATAATTGACAAAAAGGAAGTACAATAGAAAATACATGACAGTGACTTCAAGGAACACATTCGCGGCCCCACTAAGGGTAGAGGTCAGTAGTTTACCCGCATAGGCCGAACTGGCCTCCAGCTGCTTTTCGATAAGGTCAGGTTGTCCGAGTTTATCTCCAGCAAAACGATCGATCGCATCCATCGTTCGTTGGATCCATTGCGGATTTTGCTGCAGTTCGATCGCTTTATCGAACAACATTTTCCCTATACCTACGAATGGGAGGACAATGATGAAGATGGAGATAACAATGATCACCACAGAAGATAAGGGCTTTGGCCAGCCCCATTTCTCAATGAAAAAAATGTTGAGATTTCGGAAAAGGGTATACATTACCATTGTGCCCAGAAAAGCACCGAATATACCGGAAGTGGCATATAGGATTATCCCACCTAAAACAATAATGATAAGCAGAATAATGATATTCCGTTCCTTTTGTGAAAAAACATCATTTAAACTCATAAAATGACCTTAAAAATTAAATAATGGTAATAATTGAAAACTGTAAGAATAGATACAATTTATAAAGCCTTTTTGTTTGTTGCCGCTTACCTAATTTTTGGTGGTTTATATAATTTTTAATCTTTCTTATTTAAAATCAGGCTTTCTTTTTTCCAAGAAGGCAGAAACCCCCTCCTTAAAATCATCCGAACCAAAGCACTGACCAAACGCATTGATCTCTGCCTTATAACCATCCTGCTCTGCATTAAAACCGGTATTGACCACTTCAATCGCTGTTGCAATGGCATTCCGCGATTTGGCATACATCTTATTCAAAAGAGAATAAACCTCTTCCATTAAAACCTCCTGCTCCACCACCTTATTCACCAGACCCCACTTATGCGCATCGGCAGCATCGATCATCTCTCCACTTAACATCATTTCCAAGGCTTTTGCCTTTCCAACCAATTGGGGCAGCCTTTGCGTTCCCCCATAGCCAGGGATCAGTCCTAAAGAGACTTCGGGCAAGCCCATTTTAGCGTTCGATGAGGCAATACGGATATGACAGGCCATCGCCAACTCCAAACCACCACCTAAAGCAAAACCGTTGACGGCAGCAATGACCGGCTTTGGAAAATTCGCCAATCGATCCATCAATTCATGGCCAAAAGCCGAGAGCTCCATCGCCTCTGCCTTGGATTTTGCCAAGAATTCCTGAATATCTGCTCCCGCTACAAAAGCCTTAGGCCCAGTGCCTGTTAGCACCAAGCCCCTCACTTCATTGTTTTCAGCGAGTGATGCTACGGCATGCTTAAGCTCAGCGATCGTTTCTTTATTGAGTGCATTTAATTTCGACTCGCGGTTGATGCGGACCACTGCAGTCTGATCAACAATCTCCACGACAATATTTTGAAAATTCTCCATATTATTAATGAATAGTTTGTGAACAATTAAAATCTATATCAAGGATATGCTCCTTTTAGTTTTAAAAATTAATATTGATGGATACTCGAAAGCGGTCTCCTCTGGCCCGTGGAGCATCCTCATAGGTCAATCTTTTCACGTATTCCACCTTCAATACGTTCAGGATATTATCAATTCCGACAGTTCCTTCCCAATAAGGTGCGCGATCCAACACATAGGTCAATAATTGCCCATCGGCATCCCTGTCAAAATGTACTACCTCATCACTCAGGTATGGGTTGTTGCGATCGCTCAATTTACCGTAGAACATCTGAGCCCCCCATACCTCTCTTAGATTCAATTTCTTGATCAAAGGGATCTTATTGAACAGAAATCCCTGAAGTTCATGGTCAATACTGAATTTCACATATTGATCGGCAACAAATTCCATAGAATTCATCATATCGAAATCAATCTTATGACGGTCATCCTTCTGTCGGAGATTAGGGATTTCCAACAACGGATAAGGTAGAGTTCCCCAGATCTTCCCTCCGACCAAACGTACATCCGCAAACCCCAATTGGTTCAGGAAAAAACGCTTGGAAGCAGAAGCAACCAATTTCTCATATTTGTAATTACTGTTCCAGAAACCATCCAAGCTATGGGTATATTTCAAATTGAATACCGGATGTTTTTCTTTGATGGTGTTTCTGGTCAAATTCCTATAGTAGAATTTCTCATAGGGCGCCCAGCGCAGATCAACTTGGACTTCATTGGTCGAAATATTGGTCAACAATTGATTCGGATCTGCAGAACTTTCCAAGCGAAGATCACCAACGGTTTGCCTATCCATATGGGTAAAACCGGAAGTCACACTCACATGGTTTCCAAACTCGATGACATGTTGGAGCTGGTAGCCACGGGTATCAAACCATTTGGTAGGGCGGTTACTCCTTATCGAACGGAAGAAACTATCCCCTTTCAGATAGGATATCTGCATGCCTGGCTCCAGGATATCATTTTGAACCGATGCTTCCAGGTAATGGGCAGGAAAGTTCACGACCGATTTTCCATTCAGCGTAACAGCAGATTTCAGGAAATATTTGAACCGGGCATCATCCGATCCATAAGCCAGATAACCTTCAAAATAAGCCTTATCGGTCAACAGTTGCGTGGTTCGACCACCTAAACGAAAGCGGTTGCCTTCAATATTATTCCTGCTATACAGGTATTCCAAAGGACCTAATTCAAACATCCCCAAATTATAATATCCTTGGGCAATCAGATAACCCACAGCCAACATCGACTTAAAACTCTTCTTATTGTTTAAGGTCTCAATGTTCTCATAGGTTTTGTTCTCGTAAATATTCAGGGCGACGGGTCTTTCAGGGACCACTTCATCAGCAGTGGTTAAGACCTCCACTGGAGCACCCTGAAATACCCCCGTTGGAAATGCCGCATTCAGCTTATAGGAGTCATTAATACTGAAACGTTCTGCAAATAGGGTTTCCGATTTTCCGACACCAAGGGTAAAAAATGTTTTGGTCGTATCCGAAAGCATCACCCCACTGGCATCCTTCCGATAATGAAATTTGATCTCTGCCTCCTTGATCCAGTTCACATTGGCATTCCTGCTCAGCTTAAGATTAGCCTGCTTTACCGCATAGGATCCATCCATACTGATCTCCAAAGTCCCCGAAAACAGCAGGTCCTGCGTATTCCTTGGTTCAAAATCCAATTTGATGAAATACCCTTCCTTGTTGAAAATGGTATCTACCACATAATACTTATAATAGAGCTTCCCATTGTCTGCAATCGGACTTAAGAACTGTTTATTCAAGAGATAGATGGATTCATCGTAGACATCCACCTGCTGGAACATATAGTTCATGAATTCCTGAATGTTGGGATTGTTGATATAGCGTTGGTCAAACTCCGTTTTCTTCTGGCTATAGATCTGTTTCTTGAATTTTGATGGGTTCCTTTTCCCATACACATGGGCGTTGCTTTCCTCCTGGTACATCGCCAATAATTTCTTTCCAGGCTGACTGAGGGTATCGATGTTCTGGAAAAGAAACTTCAGGTCCAGGATACCTTTGCGAATGGTCGGTTTAGGATCAACAAAGCCGAACTTCAGTTTATCATATTGTTGAAACTGCAGACTGTCCTTTCCGGTCAGACGGTTCTGATGTTTATGGCGGATCACCAGGTCGATCAGCTCCACCGCTTTATTGTTCCTGTTGCTGTATTTTCCCCGATGGGTAATGGTAATAGTCTCGATGGCGTTTTCGTCTGGATCCAATTCGATGATCCAAGCGATGGAATCCGGGAGGGAATCCAAAACCGCAGGAGTCCGTAGGTTTTTATAGCCTAGGGCCCTAAACAGAAAATTATTGGAAGATTGAGGGCGTTTTAATCGGAAGATACCCAAACTATCGGTAGAAGTGGCTTCCCTACTGTTTAGGTTGGTTACCGTTGCACCCGCAATGGCCTTCCCTGTTTCCATATCTACCACTTTGCCCGTAATGAGGGATTGCGCCATCAAGTTGCCCCATGCAGTGCATAGAACGCCTAAAAAAACACAAAAAACCCAAAAGAATCGGACACTCCTCATAATAAAAACTGGAACTTTATAAAGATACAATTTGTTGTGAAAGTTCAAATTATTAAACGAAAAAAGCACAACTTTTATGTTGTGCTTTCCCAAAATATTCTGTTTAATTTAATTCTGAAGCCTAAGTAGCTAGATCAGTGCGACTACTGCATTCGGATAGACACCTAAAATGATAGTTAAAATCACTGCAACGATAAACACCACTTTGAAATTAATTGGTAAACTTACCACATGCTCTTCGGATGGTTTCATAAAATACATGTGCACCACCACGCGTAGGTAATAATAAACCCCTATCGCAGCATTGATTGCCGCCAATACCAATAAGACGGTATGGTAATCATTCATCACATTACTGAACATCATGAACTTACCGATAAAACCAGCGGTCAAAGGAATACCAGCTAAGGATAGCATACCCACGGTTACGGCAAATGCAAGACCTGGATTTGTTTTTCCCAATCCATTAAAGGATTCAAATTGGTCCGAACCCACATATCTCTTCACCAGGATCAAAGCACCAAAAGCGATCACGGATGCCAAGCCATACGCCATGGAATAGGTCAGGATACCAGAGGCAGAATTAGGTCCAATGGAAAGGATGGCAAACAACATATAACCCGCTTGGGAAATGCTGGAATAAGCCATCATACGCTTAAAGCTGGTCTGCATCAAGGCCGAGATATTACCAACGAAAAGGGTAATGATCACTACGGTCATCAGCACAGGTGTCCAGAATTCGTTCAATGGAACCAATACGGTACTGAACAGACGTAAGAAACCAGCGAAAGAGGCAATCTTCACCACGGTACTCATAAAGCTGGTGATCAAGATCGGTGCCCCATCATACACATCTGGCGTCCAGAAGTGGAAAGGAGCCACACCTACTTTGAAACATAGACCTACCAACAACAACAGGATCCCCGCGTAGAACATCGGCGAAACAGAGGTTGGATTATCTAAGATATATTGTTTGATGGCCGCCAGGTCAAATGAACCTGTTGAACCATACAATAGGGTAATACCGAACAATAAGAAACCGGTGGAGAATGCACCCATCAAAAAGTACTTCAGGGAAGCTTCATTCGAAGCTTTGTCTTTTCTGCGGATACCCACCAAGATGTACAAGGCTACGGACATGATCTCTAACCCAATGAACAGCATCGCAAAATTATGGTAGGAACATACCATCAAAGCACCGGTCAGGGAAAAGAGGATCAGGGTATAATATTCTGCAATATTATCAGAGATCGCTTTAAAGTACTCCTTGGAAAGGAATAGGATAAGGATTGTCAATGAAATACAGACAATGGAAAACGAAAGTGCAAAATGGTCAAATAAGACCATGCCTTTGTACAATGGTTCTGCCGTTTGGTTCCAAGCATAGATCTCTAAGCCTAAAGCTGCAACCAATCCTAAAATGCTAACAGGCAACAATGCATTTTTGGCCTTGTACAAACCCAAATACAAAATAAGTATACCTAATAGAGAAAGTGTGATAATCGCACTCATAATATCTTGTTAATCCTGTTTTATTTAATTTGTTGTAATAATTGACTTACCGATGCCTCCGAAAGATGCAATAAGCAGTTCGGGAAAACACCGATAATAATAACCAATGCACTGATGATGATCAGCAATAACGCTTCATATCCTCTTACATCCTGAATATCCAAAACATCCTTTTGAGCAGTTCCCAGCATGGCTTTTTGGAAAAAGCGCAACATATAGACAGCTCCAAAGATCAGGGTCGTACCTCCGATTACGGCATACCAAACGCCATGCTCGGCTGTGGAGAAGATCCCTTTCAACAATAAGAATTCACCGATGAAACCATTGGTCAATGGTAAACCGATCGCTCCCATTAGGATGATCAGAAAGCAGATGGCTAGGATAGGCATCTTTGTCGCTAATCCTCCCAATTCCTTTAGATCCCTCGTGCCCAATCGCTGTTGGATCACATCGATGATAAAGAAAAGACCCACCACCGAAATACCGTGGTTGATCATCTGAAGAACCGCACCTTGCAATCCTTCTTGGCTGAAGGAGAAAATACCAGCAGAAATTAGACCTACGTGCGCAATGGATGAATAGGCGATCAAGCGTTTCGCATCATTCATCTTGAAAGCGATGATGGAACCATAGACTACTCCGATCAAACTCATGATCATGGCCACCATACCATAGCTCGCTACGGCATCAGGTACCAAAGGAAGTAACCAACGCAATAATCCAAAAAGACCCATTTTCAACATGATCCCGGATAACAGCATGGTTCCCGCTGCTGGTGCATGGGTGTAGGTATCAGGCTGCCAAGAATGGAATGGGAACAAAGGAATCTTAATGGCAAATGCCGCAAAGAATGCCCAGAATATCCAACGTTGGGATCCTTCTGTTAAGCTTAATTGCGTCAGGGTAGTCCATGAAAGATCTTTCGTTCCTGATTGTTGGTATAGATAGATGATGGCGATCAACATCAATAAACTTCCGAAGAAGGTATACACGAAAAACTTCATGTTGATGCGGATACGATCGCCCTCGCCCCATAAGGCACAGATAAAATAGATCGGTATTAAGGCAGCTTCCCATCCTATATAAAAGGAGAAAGCATCCAAAGAAATAAATACCAAGACCAAACCAGCCTGCATAAAGGAGATCAGGGCATAGAAATTTCCAGTTTTCTGATGTCCGAAACTCGCCAGGATGATCAACGGGATCAACCCATTGGTTAAGATCAACATCGGTAGGCTTATGCCATCCAATCCAACATGGAAGTTAATGCCCAAGTTGGAAATCCAGCTCCAGGATTGTGAAAACTGTACGCTGGCATCTGGCACAAAATTGCAGATAAATGGTATGGTCAAGCCCAATTGTAGCAAGGCCAATACAAAAGCTGCCCATTTTGCAGATGTTGATTTCATAAATGCCAAAATGATGGCACTTACGACAGGTAATAAAAGCAGTATAAAAAGGTTATCCATTGATTCCTAAAATTCTGTTCTAGATTGTAAATAATCCGTAAAGCATGAAGGCAATAACTCCAATCACCATCATGAAAATATAAAACCCTACATGTCCGCTCTGTAATTGGCGAACGCCTTTGCCCGAAGAAACGAATAAATCTCCGATGCCATTTACCAAACCATCAACGCCTGATTTCTCCACTACACGGTGGAAGAATTTCGAAAGGCCGTTCAATGGTTTTACAAATAACGCGGCGTACAATTCATCCACATACAGTTTGTTGTAGGATAGTTTGTAGAGACCGGATTGTTCGGTTGCTCCATCAGCTTGAGGGATATCTTCTTTCTTCACGTATTTCTGATAAGCTACGAAAGCCATGATGATAGCTCCAATAGCCGAAGCCGCCATCAGGATATATTCGGTACTGTGCGACAGTTCAAATGGCGTAGCCACTGCATTGGTCTGCGCAAATACCGGACTTAAAAATTCTTTCAACCAATGTCCGCCTCCTAAAGCTTCTGGGATATTCAATGCTCCGCCTACAAACGATAAGATTGCCAAGATGATTAATGGAAGGGTCATCTGCCAAGGCGATTCATGTAAATGATGCTCCTGTTCCTTGGTACCACGGAATTTTCCGTAGAAAGTCAGGTACATCAAACGGAACATATAAAAGGCCGTACATAGTGCCCCTAAGAAACCTAAGACCCAGAAAACATGGTTGGACACAAAGGCATAGGCCAAGATCTCATCCTTAGAGAAGAAACCGGAAAGCGGTGGAATACCGGCGATCGCCACTGTACCGATCATCATGGTGATGAAGGTAATCGGCAAGGCTTTCTTCAAACCGCCCATGGAGCGCATATCCTGTTCACTGCTCATGGCATGGATAACAGAACCGGCACCCAAGAATAACAGGGCTTTGAAAAAGGCATGGGTCAATACGTGGAAAAATGCGCCCGTAAAAGCACCCACTCCCAAACCTAAGAACATATAGCCCAACTGCGAAACCGTAGAATAGGCCAATACTTTTTTGATATCGTTTTGTGTGATCGCAATGAAAGCAGCGATCAATGCTGTAGCTACCCCGATAATCGCAATGACCTCCATGGTGATTGGTGAAAGGGTAAACATGATATTGGATCTGGCGATCATATAGATACCCGCTGTAACCATCGTCGCGGCGTGGATCAAGGCAGAAACCGGGGTCGGACCAGCCATCGCATCCGGTAACCAGGTAAACAATGGAATCTGAGCCGATTTACCTGTAGCTGCCACAAATAGCAATAAGGTAATCACCAGCAGCAAACTATCGCCCATCGGCAATAAAGCCGCCTTTGGCAATACTTCGCTGTATTCCAAGGAACCGAAATTCGCCAGGATAAAGAATATCGCGATCAGGAAACCCAGATCACCGATTCTGTTCATCACAAATGCTTTCTTAGCTGCTTTGGCATAGCTACTGTTCTTGAACCAGAAACCGATCAATAGGTAAGAACATAGTCCAACCCCTTCCCAGCCGATGAACATCACCAGGTAATTGGAGCCCAATACCAACAGCAACATGAAAAAGATAAATAGATTCAGGTAGGAAAAATACTTTCCAAAACCATCGTCATGCAACATATAGCAGGAAGAATAGAGGTGTATCAAAAACCCTACTCCTGTAATGATCAATAGCATGATGGCACTTAATGGATCTACCAAAAAGCTCAGGTTCAAACTAAAGCTACCTACGGTAAACCAATTGAAGATCTCTTTCGAGAATACGCCACTCTCTCCTAATTGTCTTGCATCATATACCTCCTTAAAGATTCCACAGCTCAATAAAAAGGATCCCAGGATCACCCCACAACCAATAACGGCAATTACAGGTCTAGGAAGTTGATTTCTCAATAATCCCAAGACCACAAATCCCAAAAGTGGTATTAAAGGTATTGTCCAAATTAATTCAATCATATCTAATAGCAATCTAATATTCTAATACTACCACCTTAATTTACTAAGGGATTCTATATCCACCGATTTTGTGTTTCTGTACACCATAATGATGATGGCCAAACCAACCGCCACTTCCGCCGCGGCCAAAGCCATGATAAAGAATACAAACACTTGTCCACTAGGATCTCCACTGTATGCCGAAAAGGCCGCTAACAAAAGGTTCACGGAGTTCAGCATCAACTCAATAGACATCATGATGATGATCACATTCCTGCGGATCAACACCCCAATAACCCCAATGACAAAAATAATACTGCAGAAAATCAAATAATGATTCATGGGAATCCCCTGCATATTTTGAAAAAGACTATCCATGTTTTACTCTTGGTTCTTTTTTAGCCAATAATACCGCTCCTACCATCGCTGTCAACAACAGGATAGAGGAAATCTCAAATGGAAGTAAGAAATCGCTGAACAATACCTTACCCAGGTTCTTCACCAAACCGATGTTCTCATGCGCTTGCACCATCCCATTATCTGTTTCAATTACCTTGAATGCTCCTAGGAAGGTAGCCAATAGACACATCCCTGCAATAGCGCCCATGAACTTCACCAAATTGGATTTCATAGGCTCCGTATCCTTGTTCAGGTTCAAAAGCATCAGTACGAAAAGGAACAAAACCATAATGGCTCCCATGTACACAATAAAATTGACCACAGCCAGGAACTGGGCATTCAATAAAATATAATGAACGGTAAAGGTGAAAAATGTAATTACTAAATATAGCACACTATGTACCGGATTTTTTGTGAAGATGGTCATCAACGCAAAGAAAATGGACAAAAAGGCTACAAAATAAAAAATAGTCATAGGTTAATTATTTGATGTTGATGAAGACAATTTGGTGATATCAAATTTTGGTTCCAACAATTTGTCCTTACCATAAATAAAATCCTTTCTTAAATAATCGGCTGTAACATGTTTTCCATCCAGATAAATGGCCTCTTTCGGACATGCCTCTTCACATAGACCACAGAAAATGCAGCGCAACATGTTTATTTCATATACCACGGCGTATTTCTCTTCTCGGTAAAGGTTCTCTTCTCCTTTTTGTCTTTCACCAGCGGTCATAGTAATGGCCTCGGCCGGACAGGACAAGGCACAAAGACCACAAGCGGTACAACGTTCTCTTCCTAATTCATCGCGTTTTAGGGAGTGCTGTCCCCTGAAGTTCTTTGAATAAGGACGGATCTCCTCCGGATACTTGATCGTAGGGATCTTCTTGAAGAAGTGTTTTATGGTGATGGATAAGCCTTTGGCGATCGCAGGAAGATAGATCCGCTCCCAAAAGCTCATCGGTTTTTGTTCTAATACTTTTTTTCTATTCGATAATGACTGCATAATACCCCCGCTAATTAAAATATGTATCCTTCACAATCGTGATGATCCCGGTCAGAACGATGTTCGCAATGGCCAATGGGATCAACATCTTCCATCCTAGATTCATCAATTGATCATAACGAAATCTCGGAAGGGTCCAACGGATCCACATGAAGAAAAATATAAAACCAAATATCTTAAGGAAGAAAACCAGGGTACCGATAATGGTGATCCAGTTTTCCGAAAGACCTAAATCATACATGAATGGGAAGTTATAGCCTCCGAAATACAAAGCCGCCATCAGGGATGATGAAACGAACATATTGATGTACTCCGAGAACATGTACAATCCTAATTTCATGGACGAATATTCTGTATGGTAACCACCTACTAACTCGGTCTCACACTCCGGTAAGTCAAAAGGCACGCGGTTACATTCAGCGAATGCACAGGTCATGAAAATCAGGAATCCTAAAGGTTGTGCCCATATATTCCAATTGACAAAGCCTGATTGCTGTGCTACGATTTCTCCAATGGATAAAGTCTGGGTAACCATCAATAAAGCGATGATGGAAAGTCCCATCGCAATCTCATAACTGATACTCTGAGATGCTGCACGGATAGCTCCCATTAAAGAGAATTTATTGTTTGATGCCCATCCTCCTAACATTATACCATACACACCTAAGGCAATAACCCCAAAAATGTATAATACGCCGATGTTTACATCTGCTACCTGCAATAAGATTGAACGATCACCGATGGTTAGGGTCTGTCCCCACGGAATCACTGCCGAACTGATACAGGCCGTGATAATGGCCAGGGTAGGACCAAGAATAAACAGGGATTTATGTGCACCTGCAGGGATAATCTCTTCTTTAAAGAAGAATTTACCACCATCGCATAATGGTTGAAGTATCCCGAAGAGCCCTGCACGATCCGGACCATGACGATCCTGCATAAAACCGGCGATCTTACGCTCGGCCAAGGTAGAGTACATAGCGATCACCAACGTGATGACAAATACAATGACTACTAATATTAATTTTTCAATAATAAAGGCTGTATCCATTTCCCTTGCTTATTTCAATTTTTCTGATCTTGCTAACTGTTCCACATTCGCCTCCTTCAATTGCGGATCATTCTTGATCACCGCAGGTGGGTTGAATGCCTCATAATGATTGGAAGCGATTACCGATTGGTCGCTTACCTTGGTTGGTTCTTCCAATACCCAATCATCCGTATGCTTGCGCTCGAAACGACACTCATTACAGATAAACTCTTCGACCTCATCAAACTCATCCTTACGAGCCGTAACACGAATTACATCGGTACCTTTGTACCATAATGTTACCTTTCCGGAACATTTGCTGCAGTTACAATGCGCATTTACCGGTTTGGTGAACCATACTCGGTTCTTGAAACGGAAGGTTTTATCGGTCAATGCTCCAACAGGACATACATCGATCACATTACCTATGAAATCATGATCCAATGCCTGATGGATGAACGTAGAGATCTCGGCATGGTCTCCTCTGTTCAGGATTCCATGTTCTCTTTTCTCCGTCAATTGGTTGGCCACAAAAACACAACGATAACATAGAATACAACGATTCATATGCAGTTGGATCTTATCGCCTATATCAATGCGCTCAAATGTTCTTCTTTCAAATTCATAGCGCTGTTGTAGCGCGCCATGTTCATACCCTAAATCCTGTAGCTTACATTCACCTGCTTGGTCACAAACCGGACAATCCAGAGGGTGGTTGATCAATAACATCTCCACCACGGCTTTTCTAGCTTCTACCACTTCTGGTGCCGTGATGTTCAGCACTTCCATGCCATCCATTACGGTAGTTCTACACGATGCGACCAATTTAGGCATAGGGCGCGGGTCCTTTTCTGATCCCTTGCTCACTTTCACTAAACAGGTACGGCACTTTCCTCCAGAGCCTTCCAACTTGGAGTAATAACACATCGCCGGAGGTACAATCTCTCCACCGATCTGTCTTGCCGCATTCAATATGGTTGTTCCAGGATCAACATCAATGGTGATCCCGTCTATTGTAACCTTAAATTTTTGTATTTCTTCTGCCATTATAATCCTTCTTAAATCAAGATCCTATTTATTCCGTTACGGGAACCAAAGGATCGGCATAATGCGCTAAACCATAATTACGTTGCTGTGCTTCTTGTGGATGCAGGATATGCCATTCAAATTCATCCCTGAAATGACGGATCGCTGCCGCTACAGGCCATGCTGCCGCATCTCCCAAAGGACAGATCGTATTCCCTTCAATCTTACGCTGGATTTCCCATAACAGATCCACATCTTCCATGCTTCCATGTCCATGCTCGATCTTGTATAGGATCTTCTCCATCCATCCAGTTCCTTCACGACATGGTGAACATTGTCCACAGCTTTCATGACGGTAGAAACGGGTATAGTTGTAGGTATTTCTCACGATACATTGATCCTCATCAAACGCAATGAAACCGCCCGATCCCATCGCCGTACCACTCACAAAACCTCCATCAGCCAATGACTCATAGGTCATCAACCTCGGATTTCCATTGATGGTATGTGTGATCAGGTTCGCAGGAAGGATTGGAACGGAAGAACCTCCGGCTACAACAGCCTTCAGGCGCTTACCATTGGCAATACCCCCACAGTATTCATCCGAATAGATGAACTCTTCTACCGGAAGACCCATTTCGATTTCATACACCCCTGGTTTAACCAAATTACCAGATGCGGAGATCAATTTTGTTCCAGTACTGCGTTCAATACCGATTTTTGCATATTCTTCACCACCATCATTCACGATTGGAACGGTAGCAGCAATTGATTCTACGTTATTTACTACAGTAGGGCAATTGTAAAGTCCGGCAACGGCTGGGAATGGCGGCTTGATCCTTGGATTTCCACGTTTCCCTTCCAATGATTCCAACAGCGCGGTCTCTTCACCACAGATATAGGCACCCCCTCCCGGTTGTACATAAATTTCCAGGTCATAACCTGTACCCAGAATATTCTTTCCTAGATAACCAGCTGCCTTTGCTTCCTCAATCGCCTTTTCCATGATCCTGATCTGTGGCATCATCTCGCCACGGATATAGATATAGGAAGTATTTGCGCCCAATGCATAACTCGAAACGATCATTCCTTCGATCAATGCATGGGGAATATAGGTCATTAAATATCGGTCTTTGAATGTACCTGGTTCCGATTCATCACCATTACAAACCAAATAACGCGGCACACCTTCAGGTTTCGCCAAGAAACTCCATTTCATACCGGTAGGGAATCCTGCCCCACCACGACCACGAAGCCCTGATTTCTTTACCTCTTCCACCACATCTTCTGGAGACATGCTCTTCAAGGCCTTTTCAACGGCTCTATACCCTCCTTTTTCGCGGTAAACCGCTAGGGTATTGATTCCTGGCACATTGATATGTTCTAATAATAACTTGCGTCCCATGATACTAAGCCTCGTTTTTTGATTTATTGGTTAAATCGCTGATTAGTTGATCCACACTTTCAACCGTTAGGTTTTCATAGAAGGTATAGCTTGGACCGATCTGAAGCACAGGTCCAAAACCACATGCCGCCAAACATTCTACCCCTCTCCAGGCAAATAGCCCATCCGGGGTAACTTCGCCTTCTTTTACACCTAACTTCTGTTCCAGGTGGTCCATGATCTTTTCGGCCCCTACCAGACAACAAGGTCCGGTACGACAAACCTCTAAAAGAAATTTTCCTGATGGTTGTAATAGAAACATGGTATAAAAAGTAGCCACCTCGAAAACCTCGATAGGCTGGATGTTCAAAAACAACGCTACTTTTTCCATCGCATCTACACTTAACCATCCGTATTCTGCTTGTACGATATGCAGGATTGGGAGAAGTGCCGATTTTTGTTTTCCTTCAGGATAACGACTTACGACCTCCGAAAACTGTTTCAATAGATCCGCTGAAAACTCAACGATCATATTTTCTTTTACACTAAGCATCTAATTCTCCTGCAATTACATTTAAACTACTCATGTTAATAATGGCATCCGAAATCAACATACCACTGCTCATCGGTGCAAACATCTGGTAGTTGATGAACGATGGTCTGCGGAAGTGCAGGCGATATGGCGTACGGCCTCCATCACTGATCAGATAGAATCCCAGTTCACCATTCGCACCTTCAACCGCTTGGTAGACCTCTTCCTTTGGAGCATCCCATTCACCCATCACAATTTTAAAGTGATAGATCAGGGCCTCCATATTGGTATAAACCTGCTCTTTTGGAGGCAGGTAGAAAGCAGGTACATCCGCATGGAATACCCCTTTCGGTTCTTTCTCAATTTTTTCCAAGGCTTGCTCGATGATACGCATCGACTGCCACATTTCTTCGTTTCTAACCATGAACCGGTCATAAACATCCCCATTGGTACCTACCGGAATATCAAAATCGAATTCTTCATAGGAACAGTATGGCGAATGCGCACGAACATCGTAATCCACTCCTGTAGCACGAAGGATTGGTCCCGACCAGCTGTAATCCAAGGCCTGCTCCGGAGTAACCGCGGCTACATTGGACGTACGCTCGATAAAGATCCTATTTCTGTCAAACAGTTCTTGGAACTCCTTCAAAACCGGCGGGAAACGAACTAAAAATTCCCTGATTTTTTCAAAGGCAACATCGTTGAAATCACGCTCAAAACCACCGATACGACCAATATTGGTCGTTAAACGAGCACCACAGATCTCTTCGTAGATCTCGTAGATGAACTCACGTTCCTGCATCACGTACAAGAAGCCTGAGAAGGCTCCAGTATCCACACCAAGGATACCGTTACAGATAATATGGTCGGCAATACGCGCCAATTCCATCACGATCACACGCATGTACTGCACACGTTTTGGAATCTCAATATCCAACAATTTTTCCACGGTCATGTGCCAACCCATATTATTGATCGGTGAGGAACAATAATTCAAACGGTCGGTCAATGGCGTGATTTGGTAATATGGTCTATGTTCTGCTATTTTTTCAAATGCGCGGTGGATGTATCCAATGGTGGAAACACCGCCCACAATACGCTCCCCATCAATCTGAACCACATTCTGGAATACACCATGGGTGGCAGGGTGGGTAGGACCAATATTCAGGGTGATCAGATCCTCTTGCGGATCGTTGTCCTCAAATACCGGTGCGTTGGATGATATACGGGTAATAGGTTTGCTCATTTTCTTGCTCCCTTAACGGCCAAAATAAAAATCCTTTTTATCAACTCGGTTCGGATCCTCCAATGGATATTCCTTGCGCATCGGAAATACGCCAAGGTCGTCCATGTTCAGGATTCTGCGCAGATCAGGATGCCCTTCAAACTGTATCCCGAAGAAATCGTAGGTCTCCCGTTCCATCCAGTTGGCTCCGTTCCAAAGGAAGGAGGCTGTAGGAATGCGAGGGTCTGATGCGGTGATAAATACCTTGATACGGATCCTGACGTTATGGATCAGACTATGCACATGGTATACCACTGCATATTCCTTTTCCAATTCAGGATAATGGACCGCCGTGATATCCGTCAGGTAAATAAACTGCATAAATTCATCTTCCTTGATCAGCATCAGCAGATCAATAATGGTCTCTCGATCTGTTTCAAGGGTCAACAAACCTTTAGGTTCGCTGAAGTTGTACACTTTGTCGCCAAAAGTGGCCTGTAACTTTGATATAACGAGTTGATTGGTCAACTTATCCATTTTCTGTTGCAATTCCGTATTTTTCTAATAATGCTTTGTACTCCGGGGTATTTCTACGGTTGAGGGATTCGTTCTTCACGATATCCTGCAGTCTCAACACGCCATCCAGGATAGCTTCTGGGCGTGGTGGACAACCAGGAACATAAACGTCCACCGGAATGATCTCATCGATCCCCTGTAATACCGAATAGGTATCGAAAATACCTCCGCTGGAAGCGCAGGCACCAACAGCAATTACCCAACGTGGCTCTGCCATCTGGGTATACACCTGCTTCAATACCGGAGCCATCTTTTTGGCAATGGTCCCCATCACCAATAACATATCTGCCTGGCGTGGTGAAAAACTCGGACGCTCCGCACCAAAACGTGCCAGGTCATAAGTCGATCCCATAGTTGCCATAAATTCAATCCCACAACAGGATGTTGCAAACGGTAAAGGCCATAAGGAATTGGCACGCGCCAATCCGATCGCCTTATCCAAAGTCGTTGCAAAAAATCCCGCCCCTTCTACACCTGGAGGCTTATCCGCTAAGGTAATATTGCTCATTTTATTCGTCTCCCTTAAATGGAAAAGATTAACCTGCTCAGGTTAATCCCAATCCAATGCTTTCTTTTTAATAATGTAAATAAAGCCTAACAACAAGAGTCCCATAAATACGAACATCTCGATTAGACCCTGCCACCCAAATTCACGGAAATTAACGGCCCAAGGATACATGAAGATAACCTCGATATCGAAAATCACGAAAAGGATCGCAACTAGAAAATACTTGATAGAGAATGGCTGTCTGGCATTTCCGACCACTTCCACTCCCGACTCAAAAGCGCCTAATTTATTCTCCGTCCGTACCTTCGGACCAATTAAATGGGTGCCGATAATAGTCGTCACACCAAACCCAACAGCAACAGCTAATTGTATCAAAATTGGAATATAGTCTACAGGTGCGCTTTGGCTAGCTAATTCATTCATATCTATAGTTTACCCCTATTTAGTAGAATAACAAAAATAGCAAATTAAGTCAACAAAAAAAGGGACCGTTATCTGTAACGGCCCCCTTTTTGTTATTTTGAATCATTATAAATTACAGACTCTCTAGCATTTGTTTTGCAAATGCATCTTCTGGTCTTAACGCAATTGTTTGATTGAAATGCTCTTTCGCTTTTGCATTATCACCTTTGATATATGCGTAATATCCTAGGTAGGTATGCGCATCAGCTGCATATACGTTGTTGTTAGGATCTTCTTTGGTAGAAGCTTTGATCGCATCCAATAATTTCGTGAATGAATCTACGAAAATACCTTTAGCTGCTTCAGGATTACCTAACATGTTATCCAATGCCATTTCCGACAAACCTTTGTAGTACAAAGATGGGATCAGGTACATGTCTTTAGCACGTTGCTCTGTAGCTTGCGCTGCAATTCCTAATGCTCTTACTGCTTCTTCCAAATGAGGTTTTGCCTCGTTGTATTTTGCAGCCGCTTGCTCAGGAGTCAATTCAACACCTTCTGGAGCCGCTACTAATTTCGAACCAACACCATAAGCTGCTTGTCCTAAATAGTAGTTAGCATCTGCATAGAATGCTGATTTTGGATTAGCCGCAGGGATTTTGAATAATTCCTTCGCTGCTTCGATCTCACCTTCTTGGTATTTCAAGAAAGCAGTTTCTGCGATCTCTGCATCAAAGTCATCATCTTCTCCTTCTTTCGAAATGGCTGTATTCAGATACTCCAATCCCTTTGCTTTGTCTCCAGCTAATACCGCTGACATACCAGCGATCAAAAAGTCACGTCCGATCAAACGGCTAGTGTCTACCTTTGACATCAACTGCGTCATGTTCTCATTCGCTTTTGCGTAATCTTTGTCCTGTGTGAAAGCCAAGTAACCCAAATAACGGAATACTTTAGGATCTACATCAGGGATCACAGCCAACTCTTGAGAAACGGTTTTCAACTCATCGTAGTTACCCGAGAATACCAAGAAATCCGCATAACGAAGTTTAGCATCTACGGAGTTATCTCCTGTTAAGGTCAAATACTTTTTATAAGCTTCCAACGCTTTTAAGTTGATCTCACGGTATTGCTCATCTGGTGCTTTACGAGATGATTGGTAATACGTTTCTGCAATCTCACGGTAGATCGGACCATAGTCAGGATGTTCTGTTGTTAACAAATTCAAATCTTCCAAAACTTGATCATAAGCCTGCGCTCTTCTACTGATGATCGCTTGACCGATCTTTGGTGCCAATAACTTATCATTGATCGCCAAAGCGTCACGGTAAGCTACATATGCAGGGCTGTTTTCACGAAGACCAGCATAAGCGTCACCTAATGCTACGGAGATCAATGGATCTTTAGCATTCATTTCTTTCGCTCTGGTTAAGTATTCAATCGCTTTTTTATAGTCTGGTTTTGGCGCATCGATATACGCTCTACCGATATAATAAAGATTTAAATACTCTTTTTTACCAATGTTGTTGCTAGCTTCTGCAAATTTCTGCTCAGCAGCGGCAACATTACCTTTTTCCAAATCAACGGTACCCAAACCAACATTGTTCAACTTCTCTTTCGGATCAGCTGTTAGACCTTGTTGGAAAACGACAGCTGCAGAGTCTACCTTCTCGTTGATCAGGTGGATTTGTCCTAAATAAAAATAGTTTTCTCCATCTTTTGCTTTTTTGGTTACCAATTGCTGTAACATGGTCTTTGCTTTACCATATTGTTCAACTTCCATGGCAGCCTTAGCATCCTTTAAACTTTGTGCACTTGCAGTTCCTACTGCTCCCGCTAACAAAAGACTTAAAAATAATTTGCTGTTTGTCATAATCTATTATTTACTCTTTGTTATAAACTAATTTATGTTATCTCTAATTAATATTTCTCTACCTGGCATGGTCACTGGCAACAGTCCTGATTTCAGCACCACCCTTTGCCCACGGTCGCCCGTAAGGAAGGCTGAAAAACCAATTCCCAAACCCATGTTCGGTTGATAATTCAATACGTAAAACGTCGTTTTCAAGGGGTATTCCTCCGTTGCGAAGGTAGTTTGTGAAGGCTTGGTAAATACCGTCTTGCCATCACTGCCCGTATTTTGAAGGCTTAAGATACGAATTTTATTTTCTTCTCCAAATTGCCTTCTATAATCCAAATACTGGGAATAGGAGACTATACCTATCGCATTAACGTTTGTTTCAATTTGTTTAAGAACTTCGGTAGACGTTTTCATCGCCTGAACAGATTTAGCGGAAATTTGATCCACTTTACTGAATTCCTTCACTTTTCGAACCATGCTGGAATTTATATTATCCAACAACAAGGTTTTCCCGGAGGCATCACCTTTCATCAATGAAGATAACGTCTGCACGTTGATCGAAGTATCCGGGGATGAAATATTATTTACAAAAACCACACCATCATTCCATATTGGGAAGATTCTCGGTGTAATTTGTCGATTTCCAAACCCGGCGCTTTCCCGCTCTGTCAGTTCCCTGGCCAAAATGGCCATAGAACCATCACCTTGAATCAGGCTGTTGATCGCTTCCCGCTCCGGTTTAGAAATGACCTGAATCTTCGTGTTCACATAGGAAGAGCGAAATACTTCCAACTGTTCGTTCAGAATGGAAGTGGCCGCTTCGTCCACGATGACCGTCATTTCCCCCGTTAGGATATCATTTTTATCCGTGCTGGCATTGGGCTCACCGGTACCTTTGGCTACTTCTATTTTATCCGCAGTTTTCGAATTGGAACAAGAAATACCAAAGGTCAATAAACCTATAATAAGCAAAGAACTTAAAAACTTACGCTTCATATTTATTTAGAATATAAATATGCGCTAAGGATTAATTTAATCCCTAAAATTATTTTGCCACAGACGGGCGAAGCGCATAAAGGAATATACAATTAATAGCACACCAAAGATGTTCTTGAAGGCGGGGTTGATTTCGATGGGAAAGCCTTTCCAAAAGATGATCAATAGCCCCAACACGAAATAGAACAGGAACATGGCAAGCCCTAAAATAGACAGAAATCGCTGTGTGGGCGATTTCCGTCTAAAAGAATTTCTTGTTGGATTATCCGACATATGTATCTTATTGTTGAGACAAGTCAAGACGGATTGGCAAGGAGAACTTCACAGGTACCTTCCTACCGTTCTGAATGGCAGGGTTCCAGCTCTTGGATTTCTTCAATGCAGCAACTGCTGCTTGCCCGATACCATGAGACAAATCTTTGTCAATTTTGATGTCTGTCACCTTTCCGTTTCTATCGATAACGAAAGATAACTGAACAGTTCCTTTTACACCAGCCTCAATTGCTGCTGGAGGGTAAACCAATGCATTCTGAACAAATGAACGGAAAGCGTTGATACCACCTGGGTATTCTGCTGGAACCTCTACCGACTCAAAGTCATAAACTTTGTTCGGGTCTCCATCAGGTGAACCTTTAAGGGAACCTGTGATAGCACCATCCACTTTTTTACTTCCGAATTCTCCCGGAGGAACTGCTGTACCACCTGGTGTACCTTTTAGGGTCAACCTTGCTGGTGTAGCGTTTTTCTCCTTGATCTCTTCTTGGGTAACAACTTCCTCTTTTACTTGTCTCGAATCCACTACCTTAGGTTCTGGGAAACGGATCAAGTCTTCTGCTGGAGGATCTTGTTGTATACGTTGAGGAGGTGTCTCTTCTTGTGGAAGAGGCTCTTCTTCTTCCGGCTCAGGTGGAGGTACCAAATCCTCTAGGGTAACTGGGCCTAGATCAACTTCTTGAACCACTTCCTTCTCAGGAAAGATGTTCAGGTCGAAGGCTTTCACAGCTACAAAGAAAAGAACAACTGCCGATACGGAGAATAAAGCAATATTGGTGGCTTTGGGCGCGAACTTACGTAAGGCATAAGCTCCATATTCTTTATTTCTATTCTCGAAAACGACATCAAGCCATTCTTTCTTAAATAAATCTAATTTTGAACCTATCATATCTTTAAATTTTTACCGTAATTATTTTACGTTGTATGCTCCATTATCTTTCAACACCTGTACTTCTTCAGGTTTGATCTTGGAAATCATGTAACGTTTAATATCTACGATTTTCATTTCGTCTAATATATCTACCGTATTCAGGTGTACCGACTCATCACTTGGACGGATAACGACGATTAAGTCTTTACCGCCTGTAGCTTGAGGAACCTGTGCTTTCATTTGGATAAGCACTTTGCGGATACCTTCTTTGGAGAAATCAACTACTGTTGGTGGAGTGATCGGATTAGCCAACTGGCCGTAATACCAAACGATTTTATTGTCTGAACCTAATAATAAGGTGATCGAACGGTTGTCTGCAATTTCCAATTCTGGATTTTGCTCCGATAAATCTTTGTTCTTATCAGGGAAGGCAATGTCCATCGCTTGCGGCTTACTTAAAGACGTTGTCAACATGAAGAAGGTGATCAGTAAGAAGGCTAGATCCACCATCGCGGTTAAATCTACCTTACCACCGTTTTTCTTCGACCTGACTTTCCCGCCTTTTTTACCGCCTCCGGAGTCTTGATTTAATTCTGCCATTTTATTCTATTATTTCTCCGTACGTAATCCGGTCACAAAACTGAATCTGTTCTGTTTTTGGTTACGCAAGGTTTCAATGATCAAATTCATTACGGAATATTTCTCGGTTGCATCTGCTTTGATAGCGACTTTCAATTGACCTGGATCAACGAAATTCTTCTCTTTTTCAGCGCGCTCACGATTGAATTCCACCGTTGCGATACGGGCTTGCTGTACCCAGTGGTAAAGCTCGTTCGAATTGGCCTCTGTACTATCTACAGGAATACCTTTTTGAACATCCTCTTTACGCTTGTCTTTTTCCAAAGACAACAAACCACGCAATTCCTTCATTGGGACACCGAAGTCGTCCATCAATTTGAACTTCTCGTAATCTTCGGCCGAGAATGGGATGCTGTATTTTGCAGACATCTTCTCAAGAGTCAGTTTCCTAACGTTAGGATTCTTGATTCCTAAGAACACCTTCCCTCCGTGGTTCACTGAGATCACTGCCAGGTTATCGTCTGGTAGTTTCTCTAGTGTAGTAGAGGCAGGAGTGTCTACGGGCATCGTTTCTGGTTGACGTGCTGTTGCCGTCAATACGAAGAATGTTAGAAGCAGGAACGATACGTCACACATCGCCGTCATGTCGATGGAGGTACCGGCTCTTTTTACTTTTGCTTTTCCCATTTCTTTACTTCTTTAAATTAACACTCTATTGCTTTCATAAGGATGATGCTGAAAAGTTGAAGAATGCATAAATTATTTTCAACTTTTTTTCAGGATCTTCTTATTTGTGGTTTGCAGCGTATGTTTGTACGATTGAGAAACCAGCCTCGTCAATAGAATATGTTAATGTATCGATCTTAGAAGTTAAGATGTTGTACATGATAATAGCTACGGTAGATGTAGCGATACCTGTTGCCGTGTTGATCAAGGCCTCAGAGATACCATTCGCTAATTTTGCTTGGTCAGGAGCACCACCAGTTGCCAACGCCGAGAAGGCCTTGATCATACCTGTTACTGTTCCTAATAGACCTGTTAATGTACCGATAGAAACCAACGTTGCAATTACCGTTAGGTTTTTCTCTAACATCGGCATTTCTAATGTTGTAGCCTCTTCGATTTCTTTTTGGATAGCCAATACCGATTTTTCAGTATCTAAGCCTGGGTTAGCTTCAACATCTTTATATTTTAATAAACCCGCTTTGATAACGTTTGCTACAGATCCCTTTTGCTTATCACACTCTTGGATAGCTGAATCAATGTTACCTGTTCTCAACAAACCTTGTACTTTTCTCACGAAGTTACCTACGTTTCCTGTACCTGATGCTTTACCAATAACGATAAAACGCTCGATAGAGAATACGAATACCATTAAGAATAATCCCAATAGAACTGGTACGATGTAACCTGCATGATAAACCATACCCATATAGTTACCCGGTACTGGTTGATTCTCGCGATTTCCGTCGATAAAGTTTGCTGGATCACCCATTACAAATTCGTAAACCAAGTAACCAATCACCAAACAAATGATAATTGCTAAACTCGCAAATAAATTACCCGCGGTGCCACTGTCTTGTTTAGCTGGGGCTGTAGTAGTTTTTGGTGCGTTTGCCATTTTTTTACTAATTTTTAGATTTTTTACTGTTGTTTAATTATTAAGTTAAATTCAATTTTATGCAAGCTAAATCGCGTTATTTTACATAAATTCAAAACAAATATAGCATTTTCTGTTAAAAACAAAATTAATTTGAAGATATAATAAGAGTGCATTTAAAGCCTGTCTATGTCCTCATTGATATGCTACAGCAGTTTCCAATCAATGCTTCATCACTTTATGTACATAACGGTCTAACATTACTGTTTTTTTTACAATGAAAACCATTTTTTTTCTGATATGCAAATTATCAAATCGTTAAATGTTAAAATTAAGTGAGCATTTACTCACAATAAACGTTGCCACAGCAACCCATTTTAAACCATTTAAACCAAGTATTTCTTTGTTTTTTAATAGGTTAAGGCGATAAATATCCCTTAACCGCCAATGCCTTTCACAGAATAACCTTCGGATTCCAAATACTGGATTATTTTTTCTTTAAAATCCCCTTGTATCAGAATTTCGCCGTCTTTCGCACTTCCACCTACCCCGCATTTTTGCTTCAAAACCTTGGAAAGTGATTCTAAATCATCCTGTTTGCCGATAAATCCCATCACCAATGTAACGGTTTTTCCCTTCCTGGCCTTCTTATCCCTACCTACCTTTAGCTTCTGCTTCTCCTTGGGAAGCGTATCCCGGTCCTCATCGGAATCAAATTCCTGATAGGAATAGTCGGAATCCGTAGAATATACGATCCCTTCAAATCGTTGCTTCTTCTGTTTTGCCATAATTAACAAATAATATTTAATGCTTTTGGTAATACTTCGATATGGATCTGCTGGCCGAGATCCATCGGTTCCCCATCCAAGTGGACCGGAGCTTTACCTTCCTGTTCAATACAAATCTTCTTGCCCGGTATGATCTCCACATATTCCGACTGGTCGGCCGTCTTATTAAAGAGGTGGAAAATCATCAAGGGTAATGTATATAACGGAAATTTATGCACAATACATACATCCAATACGCCATCTGTGATCGAAGCATTCGGCGCGATGTAGGCATTATTGCCATATTGGGGCGAATTGGCGACCGAAATCATAAAGGCTTCCCGCTCATATTCCTCCCCATCGATCAATAATTTATATTTCTTGGGTTTATATTTACTCAAAAGATTGATGACCGTGCGTAAGTAACCTACCGGTCCACGAAAGGTTTCGCCTGCAAATTTATCGCTTACCGAGGCATCAAAGCCGATGCCTGCGATATTGAAGAAATTCCGGTCTTCGGCCTTGGCACAATCTACGGCCAGGAATTCGAAACGGTTGATTCGGCGCAAAGCGGCCGATTCGTTCATGGGGATTCCTAAATATAAGGCGAGTCCATTTCCAGAACCTTCCGGGACAATGCCCAGTGGAATTTCCGAGCCTACCAAAGCCGATCCGATCTCATTGATCGTCCCGTCGCCCCCCACAGCGACTACCGCATCGTATTTTTCTTCGATGGCTTCTTTGGCCAGCTCATAGCCATGGTTCACATGATTTGTTAATTTAAAGGTAGGTTCAAATCGGCTTAAATCCAACACCTCCAATACCTGTTTATTAAATGCCGTTTTCTTCTTCCCCCCGGATATGGGATTGACTATAAACAGTATGCGTTTCTTTGCCATCTCAATCTGATAATTCCGCTAAAGATAATAATTTGGTTGAAATACTTTTTAAATAATGCAACTTATCGTAGCTTTGTTGCCACCGTAAAAAAAACACTTATGGCATACTTATTTACCTCCGAGTCTGTTTCTGAAGGACATCCAGATAAAGTTGCAGATCAAATTTCGGATGCATTGATCGATAATTTCCTAGCCTGGGACGAAGATGCACGCGTAGCAATCGAAACCCTAGTAACCACCGGACAGGTCGTGTTGGCTGGCGAAGTAAAATCAAAAATCTATTTAGACGTTCAAAAGATAACCCGTCAGGTGATCGAAAAGATCGGATATACCAAATCCGAGTATATGTTCGAAGCCAATTCCTGTGGTGTGCTTTCGGCCATCCATGAGCAGTCGGCTGACATCAACCAAGGGGTTGACCGCGTGACCAGGCAAGAACAGGGAGCGGGTGACCAAGGGATCATGTTCGGGTATGCGAACAATGAAACCGAGAACTACATGCCTTTGGCATTGGATATCTCCCACCGTTTATTATACGAACTAGCGGCTCTACGCCGTGAGAATGATAGCATTCCCTACCTACGTCCTGATGCGAAATCGCAGGTGACCTTGGAATACGATGACAACCACAAACCTGTGCGTATTGATACCATCGTTATTTCGACCCAGCATGATGATTTTGCGGAAGAAAAGGAAATGCAGGAGAAAATCAAATCGGATATCGTTAATATTCTGATCCCGCGTGTGAAGGCACAATTGAAACCTGAATTACAGGCATTGTTCAATGGGGAGATCAAATACCATATCAACCCAACGGGAAAATTCGTGATCGGTGGACCACATGGAGATACCGGTTTAACGGGAAGAAAGATCATTGTGGATACGTATGGTGGTAAGGGGGCACATGGTGGTGGTGCTTTCTCCGGAAAGGATCCATCCAAAGTGGACCGTTCTGCAGCGTATGCAACAAGACATATTGCCAAGAACTTAGTGGCAGCTGGTGTTGCTGATGAGTTATTGGTACAGATTTCTTATGCGATCGGTGTGAAGGATCCGATGGGTATCTATGTGAATACCTATGGTACTTCGAAGGTGAACAAAACCGATGGTGAAATCGCACAGATTATTGCTGAACTGTTTGATATGACGCCTTATGGCATTGAAACTAGATTAGGACTTAGAAAACCGATCTATGCGGAAACTGCTGCTTATGGTCATATGGGTAGAACCCCAAAAACAGTGACTAAGACATTTGAAAATTCTAACGGGGAGATAAAGACGGTAGAAGTCGATTTGTTTACCTGGGAGAAATTGGATTATGTGGATAAGGTGAAAAAGGCTTTCGGGCTGTAAAAGTATAAAAGTCTAAAAATATTATCAGCCGATAATTAAAGCAAAAAAGCAGATTCAAATGAATCGGCTTTTTTTGCTTTAATTATCACATTTCCCTATATTGTAATCTCCTTCAAAAAAGACAGATTTTGGAATTATTCATTTTTTTATGAGATTTGAAAATCTGATTAAATCTATTTCTGTGAAAAAGCTAAGTGAAAATAGGAAACTTATAACCGCCTTAAAATCCGGCTCGGAGAAGGCGTTTACAGAAATTTATAATAAATACTGGAAAAAACTGCTTGCTATTTCCTATCATATTTTAAAGGATAAGGAACAAGCCCAAGAAGTGGTTCAAGAAGTTTTTATTTCTATTTGGAATAACCGAAAAGAAATTGAAATCGATTCAATTGAAGGATACTTGGCAACTGCAGTAAAATACAGCACATTTAAAGTAATATATAAAAACAAAAGACTCAACGAGATTGAGCAAGGTTTGCAACAAGCAGATTCATATCTTGAAGACGACAAAATTGAAGCACGTTTCCTCAAAGACTATTTAGATGGGGTAATAGAAAAACTTCCAGAAAAATGTCGAATCATATTCAAATTAAGTCGAGAAACCTATTTAACCAATCAAGAAATCTCTGACAATTTAAATATTAGTGTAAAAACTGTCGAAGCACATATTACCAGAGCCATAAAAATCCTTCGTATAAACCTCCATAAGGTAGGCCTAAGCTTGGTATTCTTATTACTATTTTAATTTCACTTCTATTTTTTTTAATTCCATATAGGGTTATGTCTTTCGAGAAGGTACATATATATGAAGCCCAAAAATTATGGAAGAAAAACAAATCAAAATTCTGATTGAGAAATACCTCTCTGGAAAAGCATCTCTGGAAGAGAAAAAGAGTCTAGAGATTTGGTATAAATCCCAATTGGAGGATGATATCGTATGGGATTTAGAAGACCAAAGCTTTCAATCCTTTGAAAATAAAATAAAATCTGCCATTTGGGAAGAAACAGTTAATAAGCATGCAAAACTAAAATATCGCAAAAGGATATCTTATTCTGCAGCAGCTGCCATTTTGTTGTTTTCATCATTTTTGATATTTCTTCAAATCAAACAGAAAGATTTTCAGCAACTAGCTAAAACTCCAATAAATCAAGTTGAAAATAGACATATCATATTACCAGATAGTAGTATTGTAATTCTAAGACCCGGAAGTGAAATTTTATTATCAAAAGAATTTGGAATTGAAGACAGAGAGGTTGAACTAATAGGTGAAGCATATTTTGATGTGACACCAAATAAAATAAAACCCTTCATTATAAATTCAGCGAATATTAAAACTACTGTACTTGGAACTGCTTTTTCAATTCTTGCTAACCCAAACGGTAAAACCATTGAAGTTATAGTTGACCATGGCAAAGTACGGGTTGAAAAAGAAAATAAAACGTTAGGAATTCTCCAAGCAAAACAAAAGTTAATCATCCCAGAAAACCAACGGGTGGATGAGGATATAAAAATTCTAAATGAAGTTTCCAAAAATGAAATGGCATGGATGGAAGAAGACATGAATTTTGAAGCTTTAACTTTTTCGGATTTAACTAAAAAGCTGGAACGACGTTACCAAGTTAATATAGAATTAATGGATCCCAAATTAGCCAACTTGAAAATATCCGGAGTATATAAAGGAACAGAAAAATTGGAGGAAGTACTTACTAACTTATGCGTAACTACCAATACAACCTTTATAAAATTGAAAAACAAGAGATATCAGATTAAAGAAAACAAAAACCTTAACTAATAACAACCATTAAAACCAAAAAATATGAAACTAAACTCAAATTCTACTTAATCCAAAAAACAAGACCCCCCAAGCCCTAGGAAGCATAATGGGGAGTCCGGAGAATTAAATCAATTGTTTACACTTAATCCCATTACAAATAATGCAAAAACTACGGTTTTTTGCAAGGGGTAGATTACATCTCCTTACCACCTTGCATAAACAGTCTAACTTCCGTTTTCTTATGAAAATAAAATTGGTTTGTGCAATGTTGTCCACAATAACCTTAAACCTATTTGCGACACCAAATAGTTTTGGACAAAATGTCAATACGACTAAAGTCGAAATCAGTTTTAAACAGGCAACTTTAAAACAAATATTATCCGATTTACAAAAACAATCTGGGTTTAGCTTTTTTTATCCTAGTGATATTGTTGCCCAGTATAATGAAATTTCAATTGATTTATCCAATGAAATAATGGCTGAAGCTTTGAACATGGTGCTGAAAAATACGCCATTAACTTATGTACAGCGAGGAAATAACATTATTTTATTTGTAGGAGATAAACCAACGGAAAAGTTAAACAAAAGTTCTGAAGTTTATCAAAAAACGGTTTCTGGAATAGTTGTTAATGAACAAAATAAACCCATTGCCGGGGTTACTGTTCAGGTAAAAAATCTAAAAACTAACTCTTCAAACTTCAAACTAAACACAGCAACAGATCAAAATGGACATTGGAGTCTTATTTTACCTCATAGTCAGGTAACAATAAGCCTATCTATGATTGGATTTGAAACCCAAGATGTTGAACTTGATGGAAGGTCAGAATTAACCATTCAGTTGAAACCTGCAAAAGCCCAAGAAATAGAAGATGTGGTAATTACTGGTTTATTTGAAAGACCTAAGGAAATGTATACTGGGGCAGCAAGATCTTTCACCCAAGAACAATTACAGAATGTTTCCAGCGACAATGTATTAACTGCTTTGCGATCTTTAGATCCCTCTTTTCAAATGCCGGAAAACATAAATTTAGGAGCTAATCCTAATGCTCTACCCGAGGTAACTCTAAGAGGAGGAAATAGTCTAATAGATCCAAACACTTCCACCAATAATCCATTTAATTATTCAAACAATCCAAATACTCCCCTATTTATTTTAGATGGTTTTGAGGTCTCTTTAGCACGAATCAATGATCTGGATTTGACACGAATAAAAAGCATCGATTTATTGAAGGACGCTACTGCGACATCTATCTACGGATCTAGAGCAGCAAATGGAGTTGTAGTAATAGAAACTATACGACCTAAAGCAGGGAAACTAAATTTAACCTATACTGGAAATGCCACCATTGAATCCCCTGACATCTTAGATTACGATGTGTTAAATTCTTCTGAAAAATTAGCTATTGAAAAGCAGATTGGTGTATATGACTATTCCTGGAATTCAGTCGATCAACAACTGAAAACCATATACAATGAGAGATTAAGGGCTGTTACTTCAGGAGTAAACACAGATTGGCTAGCACAACCAATCCGTACAGGGATTGGACAAAAACACAATATTTATGTGGAAGGAGGGAAAGACGAAATTCAATATGGAATCAACTTAAATTATTATAACAACTCTGGAGTTATGAAAGGTTCTAACCGTCAGACTATGACTGGTAATACTTTTCTATCCTATCGTTTTAAGAATCTAATGTTCAAGAACGATCTTACACTGGTAAGTAATTTAGGGAATAATTCACCTTTTGGGTCTTTTAAACAGTATACCCAATTAAATCCATATTGGACTCCGTTTAATTCGGATGGTTCCTATAAGTTATATCTCGAGGAAATTTATAACGAAGATACCGGTGCAAGGCTAACAAATTTTGATACTTACAATAACCTAACGGGTTATGTTGGAAGACCGACTAATCCATTATATGATGCCAGTCTCAATATCTTGGATCAAACGAAGTACCATAGTATTATCAATAATTTTGCCTTGGAATGGCAAGCTTATTCCTGGCTAAAATTACGCGGAACATTTGCTTACCTGTTCCAAGCGGATGAATCCGATAAATTCTTACCTGCACAACATTCAACATTTGCTAACACACCCACATTTGAAAAGGGGTCATACAATAAAGGTTACGGAAAAAATCAGCGTTACGAGGGGATATTTTCAGCCAACTTAAGTAAAACGTTTGGTAAAAACCTCATATTCGCAACCCTTGGAGCAAATATATCCCAGGAGGATAACAATACACAAAGGTTTTTGGTTGTTGGATTTCCAAATGCAAGTATGGATGATATAACTCAAGGGCTTCAGTTCGACCTTGGCAGTAAACCTATCGGAACTGAAAACATAAAGCGACTTGCTGGCCTGTTTTCAAATATATCCTTTGCTCATAACAATCGATATTTATTAGATTTTTCATATAGGGTTGATGGCTCATCACAATTTGGTTCCAACAACCGGTTTGCTCCATTTTGGTCAGCTGGGGCAGGTTGGAATTTACATAATGAAAATCTAATAAAGGATATTGAAGGTATTAATAGACTTAAAATCCGTTATTCGTTTGGATACACTGGATCACAGAATTTTGATTCATTTTACGGACTTACCACATCACGATATTTTACAGCCACGGAATATCGTGGCATGATCGGCACTTATTTACTCGGATACGGAAATCCAAATTTAGCTTGGCAGAAAACTCAAAAGAACAATTTAGGAGTAGATATTACCTTATTTAACAGGCTTGATCTATCGGCGAATTATTACATTGAGAAAACCCAAGGGTCAATTGCTTCTATTTCAACAGCTCCTTCATCGGGGTTTATCGATTTTAAGGAAAATATGGGCGACTTAAAATCAAATGGCTGGGAACTATATTCGAAATTTAATATTATTTCAAATCCTAACAATCGGAACAATTTGTCTATTTTCTTGAACCTATTCTCGGTTAAAAATAAAATCGAAAGGGTATCAAACACCATATCTGCTCTGAATAAAGCGGCAGATGAACAATTATCTACTTTACCAATTACTCGATTTGCTGAAGGTCAATCCACCACGGCTATCTGGGCAGTACCATCTTTGGGAATTGATCCTGCTACGGGTTATGAAATCTTCCTAACCAAGGATGGCCGATTAACAAATACATACAATCCATTAGATCAAATTATTGTGGGTGATACTCGTTCAGATCTAGAAGGTACCTTTGGGACAAACTTTGAGTATAATGGAATTGGATTAAACGCATTTTTTCGGTTCAAAATGGGGGGTCAATCTTATAATCAAACCTTGGTCGACAGAGTAGAAAATGTAAATGTTAGACTTTATAATGTTGACAGAAGAGTTTCAGAAGAACGCTGGTTAAATCAAGGAGACCACACGTTCTATAAAGGACTAATAGATGCCGATGGATATGGAAATACTACACCAACCTATGCTACATCAAGGTTTGTCCAAAATGACAATCTCCTGTCCTTAGAAAGCATCTCCCTCTTTTATCGTTTCAATGATGAAATTTCTAAAAAATGGGGTATGAGAAATACGAAGATAACGGCATTCTCAAACGATGTATTTCGATTTTCAAGTATCCGAAGAGAACGTGGCTTAGACTATCCGTTCAGCAGATCATTTACATTTCAAATATCAACTAGTTTTTAATTAAGATGGAATTAATAATGAAAATCAACATGAGAAAGAAATCCATCATTGGACTAATCTTTTTATCAATAATATTTTTTACGCTAAATTCCTGTAATAAGTGGTTGGATGTGCAACCTAGCACACAAACAACGGAAAACAAACAATTCAGCTCGCAACAAGGATACATAGATGCACTAATTGGCACTTACCAAAAAATGGCTGAAAACAATAGCTATGGAAAAAACTTAGGATATGGCGTATTGGATGTCTTGGCGCAATTGTTCCAAAACAAAGCGAATCAAACTGTTGATATGTATGGTCAATTAGCTAGGTATAATTATGCCGACGCTGGTGTTGAAGCTACCATTAACAGCCTTTGGAGTGAACAATATAGTATTATTGCCCAAACAAATTACATTTTAAAGGATATCGATGCAAATCGTCATTTATTTCAACCGCATAATTTTAATTTGATCAAAGGGGAATCATTGGCAATTAGAGCAATGGTCCACTTTGATTTATTGCGATTGTTCGCTCCTGTAAAATCACAATTACAACCTATCGAACAATCTACCATCCCTTATATGACAGCATTTTCAGTCAATCCTTCTAAATCATTATCCTTTGAAGAAATTATTTCCCAAATTATCATTGATCTAAAAGCTGCTGAAGAATTATTGTCCATTGATCAGGAAATAGATCAAATTAAAGACAATGCTGGGAAAAATAATCTAGAATTGTTTCAATCATTCCGACAGAACCGATTAAATTATTGGGCAGTCAAAGCTTTATTAGCTCGGGTTTATCAATATAATGAAGATAAAGAAAACGCTTTAAAATATTCTAAGGAAGTGATTTCTAGTGAAAAATTCTATTTCGTAAATGGCAACACAAATACTACAAATCCTACATTAGCTTCTTCAAATGCTATTTTTAGTACAGAACATATCTTTTCAGTCTACAAATCAGATTTAAAAACAGTATCTGATCGTTATTTCAAGACTGAAAGTAATGCCGCCGAAGGTGAAGATTATTTTTCTACTCAGACTAATTTGAACAATTATTTTGAAGTATCGGTTTCTGGCCATGCTATAGATATCCGAGGACCTCAAGCCTCCAACTCCAGGTGGAATGTATTTAATGTATCAACTGTATACAGCAATAAATATTATGTGGGTTCGAACATTAACAATGTGAACCAAAAATTAATTCCAGTTATCAAATTAGCTGAAATGTATTATATAGCAGCTGAAGCTAGTCCTACAGTTCAGGAAGCCTTGGGATATATCAATAAAGTAAGGACAGCGCGCCTTATCCCTGCATTAACTAATACAAACATTACCAATTCAAGCCAACTAGATTCAGAAATCTTTAAAGAATATCGAAAGGAATTTATCGCTGAAGGGCAATTATGGTATTATTATAAACGTAAAAAATTCACTTCCATTCAAAATACAGTGGACTACTCGTTCAACTTAGGAAAATACGTTTTCCCGATTCCAAATAAAGAAATCGAATTTGGATTAAATTAAAATCAAAAAAATGAAAAATTGGACAAATATATTTGGCTTTTTATGTTCACTTCTATTCCTCATTGGTTGTAGTGAAGATAAACCCTTAATGTATCAAGAAGATTCAAAAGTATATTTTCTTAAAAATACTACTGAAACTTCTAGAGATAGTATCGAAAAAAGCTTTGCTTTTGACCCTACCAATGTTACTTCTGATACTATTGCACTCAACTTTAGAATCATCGGCTTTCCTAAGGACGTAGATAGAGAAATTGCAGTAAAAGTTAAAGAAGGTTCCACGGCAAAGTTAGGATATCATTTTAAAATTGATAACCTATTTATTCCCGCGAATAGCTCAAATGGGTCAGCTGAACTTATTTTTTTCAGAAGAGAGGGTCTAAAGGATAGTACAGTCAGAGCAGATTTATTAATTGCAGAAAATGAAAATTTCGAGGTGGGATATGAAGATGTAATAGGAAATTCAAAAATCAATCGAGTTACTCTACGTTTTTCGATAACAGATTTATTGAGTAAACCAACAAATTGGCAAACATTATGGCAGAATATGTTTGGGGATTATTCCAATACTAAAATTTTATTTCTAACCCAACAGTTAAATTATACAGCTTGGAACGTGCCTTATTTATTCCCACAAGACCAAAGCAATATGATCAACAAGGCTAGGATAGCAATTTATGAATATGAGAAAATGAATGGTCCTTTAATGGATGAAAACGGAAATAGAGTGATAATCCCTTAATATAATGATATGAAAATAAAATTTGAAAACACGTTTATAGCCTTCATATTGGGATTAACTATGTATGGATGCGCAAAAGATAAAGGAAATTACGAATACCAAAATGTCCCAAAAATTGAGGTTAACGATCAATCCATTGTGGGAACTATATTTATTCAACAAGGATCTTCATTAAAATTAAACCCTGAAATTCAACTTAATGGAAATAATGATGATCTATCCTACGAATGGTTTGTCTATTTAAATTCTCCAAGTGCGTCCTATGTTCAGGATAGCACAAAAATTTCTAATACGAAGAATTTAGATTACATCATTGACCCTAATATATTTACTATTGGGGAAACTTATAAATTAACCTTTAAGGTTACAAACAACATTAATGGTATTTCTTCATTTCATTTTTACCAGTTAAGTATATCTGACATTTTCACTCAAGGATGGATGTTTTTAGAAGATAAATCGGGAAAAGCAGATTTATCGATGATTTTAAATAATGGCACAGTGTACCATGATATTTATTCATTTCGAAACAGCAATCATCCAATCGTAAATCCAAAATCATTTACTATTTCGAATGCATCAATAACTGATGATGTCGGGCCCAGTGGTAAAAAATATTATATCGTTGGGGAAACTGATGCCGTTGAACTTGATGGAACAACCATGAAAAAAAGATTCGATTATGAATACCTGTTCTTTTCGCCACCAAATATTATAAAGCCGTCATATATTGCTTGGGGAGGTAGTTCGGGTAGTAATGTTGGTGTTTTGTTAAATGATGGGCATGTTCATATTAATATGGTCGGAGGTTTCCCAGGAGCTAAAAAATTTGGAGCCCAGCTAAGGTCTCCAAATAATGGTTATGATTATGTTTTGGCCCCTCAACATATTTCTGGCAACAGTTATACAGATACCTATAACATCATCATGTTTGACACAAAAAACAAACGGTTTTATGGAGTTACCACAAGTGCTTTAAATTCATTTGATGAAGCTAACCAAAACAGTAGCATCTTCGATATGAATAACGTAGGCTTAGATCTAATAAAACTAGACTCCTCCAACATAACAGAGATCCGCAATGCCATTATGAAGGATGATGGAGGCAAAGGATATCTGCTCCAATTCCGAACCTTAAGAAACGCCTCAAATCCTTCAATTACTGTTGGAAAACAAGAAATAATTTCACCGGGTATTGCTCAGGCATCAGATATAACTGCCTCCACCCTTTCTCCGCATCTATTTTATGTAAATGATGGAAAACTCTATCGCTATGAAGTAACCTCAAATACATATACTATTGAATACACTCTTCCTTCAAATGAAATTGCAACAAAAATAAAATTCCAAAAACATGGATATGGCAATTCTATCCCCCGTCTTATTTTATCCACGTGGAACGGTTCAGAAGGCAAAGTATATTTCTTTAAAATAAACCAGACTGGAGCTATTGAGAGTCTTGATAAAACATTCTCTGGCTTTGGAAAAATAATTGATTTAGCCTATAAATATTAAAAACATGAAATTTAAAACTACCGCAGCATTGCTATTTATGACAAGTTCATTGTTCGCGCAGAACAAAATTGATGATGCGACAAAAAGAATGAATGAAATTGTTCAAAATGGCTCCTTAGCTCAAAAAAACACACTTGCGAATGAATTAAGTTTAGAGGCAAAAACCTCCAAGGATGCTAACCGTCTAGAAGTAATCAGTAATTACTTATATCAATTAGGACGTGAAGAAAGTTCTGATTCTCTACGAAGTGTAATTGCAAAAAAATATCCGAAAAGTCTTGTGGCAAGACAAGAATTTGTTACTAATGATTTCTATAAACAGAAAACTGCGAAAGACAAAGAAAATAGCTATAAAAAACTGTTAAAAAAATGGCCGATCCCAAAAACAGATGAAATTAAAATAGCATATGATTACCTTATTGCAAATATTGCGAATTCATATATTGAAGAAGGCAATAAAGAAAAATCTTTATCTTATCTAAATCAATTAAATGAACGTTTTTGGCGGGCCCAAGGATTTATTCCTGTTGCGACAACACTACTACAACAAGGAGACACTTTATCGGCAATTCCATTAATTCAAACCTCCATTGAAGATGCAGAATATTTTATGAACCTCCCCAAAGATCAACAAGATAATAAGGCTGGTTTTGCTGCGGTAGGATATCCTGGATATGTTTCACAATTAGCAAATATCTACAGTAATCAAGGTAAGCATAAAGAAGTGATGACATTATTGGAAAATGCCATTTCAAAAAATCCAACATTTGCTTCGCGGTTCAGCAATACCTATTTCAAGGCTTTGGAAAATGCAGGCAGAAAATTGGAGGCCCTTCAACAATTAGAAATGATTTATAAATCGGGCAATTTTGCATTTAAAACTAAAATGCATGAACTTTACACTTCATTAAATGGTTCCGATAAGGGTTTTGAAGGTTATATCAATAGATTGGATAATGAAGTTATTAAATACATTCAAGAGCATATTTCACAATTTGCAATAAATCAAACTATGCCAAATTTTGAACTACTAAACCTTAAGGGCGAGAAAGTTAGTTTGGAAAGTTTAAAAGGTAAAACACTAATATTAGATTTTTGGGCAACTTGGTGTGGTCCGTGTATAAGATCTTTCCCAGCAATGAAAGCAGCACAAGAAATGTATGCCAATGACAATAATGTAAAATTTTTATTCATCAACACTTGGGAAAGGGATAAAAATTATAAAGAAAATGTGGCAAGCTTTATTAGCAAAAACAATTATCCTTTCGAAGTGGTTTATGATGATCAGAAAGATCCTAATAATGGAAAAATATTAGCTGAAAAGTTGGGTATTACTGGAATACCTGCCAAATTTATAGTTGATAAAGATGGTATCATTCGTTATAAGTTAACAGGGTCCTCTTCTGAAATAGATTATATAAAACTTGAGATGAAAGAACTCATAGAATCTGCTAAAAAACCAATTTCGCAGCATTCATTGGCGAAAAAATAATTTTTAAATAAAAAAACAGATCCTTCCGATCTGTTTTTTTTATTATTTATACCGTCGCAGACGAGGTCTGGATCTGTCTATTCACCTTCTTCACCAAACCTTGCAATACCGCTCCAGGACCAACTTCCACAAAAGCTTCAGCGCCATTTGCCAACATCGTTTCCACCGTTTGGGTCCATCTAACCGCCCCAGTCAACTGCGCAATTAAATTTTCCTTAATAGCCACCGGATCCTGATAAGGGTTCGCATCATAATTCTGATAGATCGGACAAACCGGAATAGTAATCTCCGTATCTAAAATCGCCGCCTGCAATTCTTGCTTTGCAGCTTCCATCAGTGGCGAGTGAAACGCACCACCAACCGGCAATTTCAACGCCCTTTTCGCACCAGCTTCCAATAATTTCTCACAAGCTTTATCCACTCCAGCTACCGTTCCAGAAATCACCAATTGTCCGGGACAGTTATAATTCGCTGCAACCACCACATCTTCAATCTGCGCACAAACCTCTTCCACGATAATATCGTCCAAACCTAAAATGGCAGCCATCGTTCCAGGCTCCAATTCTGTGGCTTTCTGCATCGCATTTGCGCGCTTTGCCACCAACTGAAGACCATCTTCAAAAGATAATGCTCCTGCAGCTACCAAGGCAGAAAACTCCCCTAGTGAGTGCCCAGCAACCATCGCAGGCTGAAATTGATCCTCTAAAGCTTTCGCTAGAATTACGGAATGCAAAAATATGGCAGGTTGGGTAACCTTGGTCTGTTTTAGCTCTTCGTCTGTTCCGGCAAACATGATGTCTGTAATACGGAAACCCAAGATCTCATTCGCACGTTCGAAAAGTGCTTTTGATTCCTCACTCGAGTCATACAAATCTTTACCCATTCCTACGAATTGGGCTCCCTGTCCAGGGAAAATATACGCTGTCTTCATATCAGGTTCTTTTTTCTATCACAAATATAAAAATTCCTTATTCTTCTGGAATGAATGATAAGGAAGAAAGGTTATCATCGCCAAAAACATCGTTGGCGATTTCCTGGATCTCCTTCGTACTCACCTTATCGATATTTTCAAAGACTTCCGAAAGGGTAACTACGCGGTCATAATCGAGGATATTCTTCGCTTCCGCAATGATCAGGCTCATCCGGTTCTCTTCGGCCAAAGCGATCTGCCCTTTGAACTTATTTTTTGCCCTTTGTAAAAAGGTCTCCGACAAGGGCTGTTCCTTTAGTTTGTTCAGTTCTTTTCGGACCAATCGTAAAGCTTTCTCAACCTTTTCCTCATCCGTACCAAAATAGATACTGAAAAGTCCGGTATCCGAATACAAACTGTAATTTGATTCGATGGTATACGCAATACCGTATTTCTCCCGGATATTCAGGTTGAGGATAGATGCCATGCCATAACCTCCCAACAAATTGTTCAACAGCAGTAGCCCCGTTTTTCGGTCATCATAGATCCCATAACCATGTCCACCCAATACATAATGGGCCTGATTAATCGGCCTGGTCAATGCCAGCTCCTGCTTTTTAGGCTTTTGGAAACTCTCTGCGGCATGATCCCAAAGGTTAATGGCCACTCGTCCAAAAACCTTGTTGGCTATTGCCAACAGCTTCTTTTCAGTATAATTCCCCGAAATGGCGATCACCATTTTGGAAGTGGCATAATGGGTATTTATGAACTGCCTTATATCCTGTTGTTCAATAGATTTCAGATCATCCTCCAAACCGAGGATATTATGTCCCAAACCAGATCCTGCAAACACCATATCCTCAAAATCATCCATGATCGCATCTTCCGGACTATCTTGGTAAGATGCCATCTCATCCAGGATTACGCCTTTTTCCTTTTCCATTTCATCCATCGGAAAAACAGAATGGAAAATTAGATCCTCAAATAGATCCAATGCCCGGTCAAGGTAAGGATGGAGAAAAGAGGCATGTATACAGGTATACTCTTTGGTGGTATAGGCATTCAGATCGCCTCCGACAGATTCCAAACGGTTCAGGATCTGATTGGTACTGCGCCTCTCCGTCCTCTTGAACAAGAGATGCTCAATAAAATGGGCTGTTCCAAATTTCCCATACTGTTCATGCCTGGAACCCACATCGACAATCAAGCAGGCATGGGTAATCGCCGACCTGTCCGGATGCAACAACACCCTCAGTCCATTATCAAGTTGGAAAATTTTTTGGTCCATCAAGCAAAGGTAGTATTTTAGCGTTAGTATTTAGTAGTTAGTAGTTAGTATTAAGACCTAGGGTTTGATAGCCTTATTTTGATAGTCTTATAATGTTAATCAATGTTTATTCGAATACCTAATTCTGGGCAGGGTCGAACTGAAACCATGGGAAGTAATGTGAAAGTATGTAATTCCTATGGTTTGATCCCATTTTGATGCTTTTACCTTGGTTTAACCATACTTTAAGACCGAATTCATCAAGAAAAGTGTGTTTTATCATACGAAAATGGGATAAAATAAAGAATATAAAAAGAGGCTCCCTTTCAGAAGCCTCTCGCTTTTATGGTGTGATCTATATTCTACTTTTTATTATCAGACATCCTTTATAAGACATCGATTATCAGACGTATAGAATCTATCTTCTGACATCTATCATCTAATATCTAAAGACATCTAAATTAGAATCTAGGCCCTCTACCGCCTGGCCCTGGGAATCCACGATCATCTGATGGTGGCAAACCAGAGAATTTCTGAAGTTTGAAGGTGAACATCAACATGAAATATCTGCCCAACCTGTTGGTTTGGGTATCCGCGTAGTAGTTTTCTGCTACTGTTCTGGAGATGTTGGTCTGTTCATTCAGTAAGTCATAGGCTTGTAGACGTAGGGTCGCGCGGTCATCTTTCATGAAACGCTGCTCGATATAGGTGTTGATGATAAATGGATTTGCACTGGTCAATGGTCCATATCCTTTATTGAAGGTCTTAGATAAATCGGCACCAAAAATAGTGGATTTGGTAATGTTTACCGATCCGTTCAATGTTGGTGTGATGGATGATACATTGTTGTTATTCTGTGTCTGCAACTGATTTCTCGATAAGTTATAGTTATAACGAACACCTGGACTGATCTCCAAGTTTTCAGAAGGCGTATAGCGGAAACTTAATCCCTGCATGAATACGTAGTTGTTGATCACGTTCTTTTCACCTACTTCAGCAGTAGGATCATTCGAGATATACGACAGGTTCTTGTTGTAAGTAACCCCTCCCATCAACATCAAGTTGTAGGTTTTCTCTTTCAGCGAATTACCGAAGTGGTAGAAGGAACTGATGTTATACACCGGATCTTCTGCATTCAAGAACCTGGTTTCTCTGATCATACCTAAACCTGGCTCATTATAACTTTTGTTGAAGTTGGTAATGCGGTCTTTGGTCAAGCTACCATTAACGAACGCAAAGAATGTATTTCCTTTTTGGAAATCTCCTCCACGATAACGGATGGTCATCTGATGTCTGAATTCAGGATCCAGATCAGGGTTACCGATCGTTGTACTTGTTCTGTTGTTACTTACTTGGTATGGTAAGATCTGATTAACGGAAGGTTCGTTGGAACGACCGGAATAGTTCAGACTCAAACTTTTCTGACGGGAAAACTTGTATTCAAACCTAGCAATAGGAATGAAATTGAAGTTCTTACGGTTGATCAACGCACTGGCGTCATCCGAGGAGGCATCTCCTTCCAAAACGGAAGGTTGAACGGAAGCACCCAATGAATATTTTACCTTCTCGTTCTCGTGCATATAACTTGCTCCGATACGATGGGTAGTGAAGGAATAATCCTGTAGGTAGTGGAAATTTAATTCCTCATCAGGATTAGAGGATCCATCTTCATTAAAGGCATCTTGGAAGTTTTTATTGTTGTATGCGTTCTTATTAAAGTCATACGTCAATTCCAATTTACCATATTGGGAAAGAGGCTCTGTATAGGATAAGGTAGTACCTGCATTCCAACTTTTGTTATTCACTTCCTGCAAGGTTTTTTCATAGATTTCCCTTAATGGCGTATTCGCATTTTCGGGATCAGCCACCATACGTTCCAATACTCTGTCGTAATCGTTTTCGGTTGCTGAATTATCGTAATTGAAATTGAAGAATAGATTACGCCCTTTATCGTTCAATTTACGGTTATACAAACCACTGATGCTATAACGTGGAACATTGGTGTTGGTCAATACTTTTTGGGTTTGCTCATTATCCAACAAGTCGGAGATAAAAGTGCTTGCAAAGGTATTGGAGTTATTGTTCACATCGTTGTATCCGAACTGTGGAGTAAGT
Organism: Sphingobacterium tenebrionis; assembly: GCF_037126265.1. Classification (NCBI taxonomy): domain Bacteria; kingdom Pseudomonadati; phylum Bacteroidota; class Sphingobacteriia; order Sphingobacteriales; family Sphingobacteriaceae; genus Sphingobacterium; species Sphingobacterium tenebrionis. Next base: position 192,688 of record NZ_JAYLLN010000001.1, on the reverse strand, counting down.
TTGATATAATCCCTATCGGTAATGTTCCATTCTAGATTGGCTTCCATACGATGACTGGTCGTAATTCTATTGCCATTATCTTCGGTGTTTTCCACCTGCTTCAATTCAGGAAGTGTATATTCGATCAAACTCTTTGTAAAAGTGTTATTATCATCCCTTCCGAAAGAATAGTTACCATATACTTTTAGTTTTTCAGAGAAATCATGACGGATATTCACCCCGATGGAACCTACATCTGTAATACCACTTGGGTTACCGAACATACCTCCACCTGGACGGCCACCGCCACCCATTCTTCTTCTGGCACCTCCACCGGAAGTGTTGAAATCAAATAGAGGGGCATTGATGTTATTAAGGTTTCCTAAAACCGACACTTGGGTCTTATCGGTCATGCCCATCCACATACCGGTAGCCTGGTAGGTATTATCCGTACCATAACCCGCCCGGAGGGTGGTCATAAAACCTTTGTTATATTTCGGATCGATCTGGATGTTCAATACCTTTTCGGAATCACCCGATTTATTACCGGTGATGTTGGCCATATCGCCGAAATCATCTACCACCTGGATCTTTTCGATGATATTGGCAGGTAGGTTCTGCGTAGCAGTTTTCACATCACCACCAAAGAAATCCTTACCATTAATGCGTACACGGGTAACATTCTCCCCTTGTGCAGTTACATTACCATCCTTATCAACCTCCACACCCTGAAGACGTTTCAAAGCGTCTTCGGCCACTGCTCCCTGGCGTAATTTTAAGTCTTTCGTGCTGTACTCTACGGTGTCGCCTTTTACCTGTACGGTCAAGACACCTGCAACCACAACTTCTTCTATTTGATTGGCATTTACCGCCAATGCGAAGCTAGGTACGCGGATTTCCTTTTGCCCTTCCGGAAATTCCACTTCCTTTTCTACCGCTTGGAAGCCTAAACTACTTACCCGAATGGTGAATTTCGTTGCAGCTACGTTGGTAAACGTAAAGAAACCCGCATTCGTTGAACTTGTTTTAAGGGTGTCTGTAGCTGACATTAAGTAAACCGTAGCCCCAGAAATAGGTCTAGATTCCGTGTCTCGCAGCATACCCTCGACCACTCGATTTGCTTGTGCATGAACACTCATGCTCAGCGCTAAGATGCAAACCAACATCAAAGCTTTTCTAATTCTATCCATAAATTAATTTTATTGCTCATTCAGCTTCCCTACAATCCAGACATCCGTCTTCATCTTGTAAGGATTCTTAATGGATGGTGCCGGCCGACCGTACATCCCTCCATACCTTCCCGTCTGGCTAGGTTGGTTCTTCAACATCTTCTGCAACTGGGCAAAACGATTGTTGATCATCACCTGTATACCCAACGCTTGCTTAGGATCTTTCAACCCTAATGCACTGATAGGAATTTTTGATTCATAGCTCAAGATTTCATTACCTTCCAGTTTCGCAACGGCCTGCACCCCGTAGGTATTGTCGAAAGACAAACGACCATCCACAATCCTGGAGAATCCTTTCACCCCATAACCTCTACTTCTCTTGATCAGTTCTTCGCGTACATTCATGTTCGGAAGATTCTCATCATTGGCCATTGCCCGTAGGGTCTCACTGTCGGGTACCGGAAAAATCAACTGCGCACCATCCCGCTTCTTCCCATCGGTGTTCACATTGATGATAATCCCATTGCGAACCGCATCCTGCTGTAATACCGCATCTTTGATCCGCATCGCCACATAGATGTATTCGGCATCATTGCTGACCCCAAACATCCAACTGCTATCTGCATCGATCAGATTTAACTTTCCATTCCACTCTGTCAATTCTGCATCCACTTTCACCGGAAAGCTGGGCAGGATCTGGTAATTTTCTTTCTTTTTCTGAGCCAATAAGCTAGAACAAGCAAAAATTAAACAACTAAAAATGATAATTCTTTTCATGTTTACTTTGATAACCTTCTTATTGACAACAGTATAAGTAAAAAAGTTTACTTATCATGAATCTCCTGCAAAGAAAATAATAAGAAGTGTAAATTAATGTAAATAGCGGTTTATATCACATATATTACATTTCAGTAGTTAGTAGTTAGTAGTTAGACGTATGGCGCCGAGGTCTTAATACTAAATACTAAATACTAAATACTATCTTTACTATCTTTGTTTCATGGATTTGTTGTCGTTTTTTCAGGAGGAATTTTTGGAGGCGGGCTGTGATGAGGCTGGAAGAGGATGTTTGGCAGGGCCTGTTTTTGCTGCGGCGGTTATTTTTCCGGCGGGGTATTGTAATCCGGTTTTGAACGATTCCAAGAAGCTTTCGGAGAAGAAAAGGATGGAATTAAGGCCGATTATTGAACAGGAGGCATTGGCATTTGCGGTGGCAAGTGTTTCGGCGGAAGAGATTGATCGGATTAATATTCATAAGGCTTCGTATTTGGCGATGCATAGGGCATTGGATATGTTGCAGGTGAAGGCGGAGTATTTGATTATTGATGGGAATAAGTTTATTCCTTATGGGGAGTTGCCGTATAGCTGTATAGTAAAGGGAGATGGGAAGTATTTGTCGATTGCAGCGGCTTCTATATTGGCAAAAACGTATAGGGATGAGTATATGGAGGGTATTGCTGGAGATTTTCCGGAATATGATTGGCGGAGTAATAAGGGATATCCAACTATTAAGCATAGGCAGGCGGTTTTGGAGCTGGGGATAACGCCACATCATCGAAAGACTTTCAGGGTGACGGATCCGCAGTTGAAGTTGGTTTTGTAAAAAAACACGTCATTGCGAGGAACGAAGCAATCTTTGGACTAATCGAAAGATTGCTTCGTCGTACCTCCTCGCAATGACGGTAGAGTTCCTCGCAATGACGAGAATATTATTTCACTACCTGCGGCGCCTTACTTACCTGCGGTGATTTCCCTCTATGCTTCAGCGATATATAAATCGCCCCAGCAAATCCCAGCACCAAAATAATAGAAGCGATCAACGAAATAACATTAGAAATCTTCATACTATTCGGAGCAAAGACAAATTCCACTTTATGATTCCCGCCTGGTAATGACAATCCACGCAACAGATAATCCGTACGGATAATTGGCACTTCCTCGCCATCCACATAAGCTTTCCAACCTTTATCATAAAACACTTCCGAGAACACTGCAAACACCTGATTAGGCGCAGAATACTCATATTTCATGGTATCAGGGTGGTAAGAAACCAATTTGATATCTGAATTTACCGGCTGACCAATAGAAACTGTTCCAAACAAATCCTTTAAGCCTTCATTCACGATCGCCTCTTTCTTAGGATCGAAGGTTTTCATCGCTTCCATCTCCGCATTGCTGCCATTCACAAACTTCACATTGTTCACAAACCACGCATTTCCTAATGCCGAGCTACGACGCTGAATATTCTCTGAACCATTCTCTGGATTTTTCCCAATCAAGTAACGAACATTCATCATATCCAATACATCCTCGTTCAATCCATTATCAAACAGATTCTCGATAACCTCTTGGAAACGCATCAATTTCGCCGCATGGTATCCACCCAAGCTCTTATGGAAATAAGAGGCCGATGCATCTTGGAAAGGACTGGTCGTCAGGTCCAATACTCGGTAAGAAAGATCCTTATCCATATGGACCAACTGATCTACCTCACGCTCCGGGATCGGACGTTCATATATATCCTTATCTACAAAAGAAGTGTTGTTTAAATAGCGTTTATCAAAAGACCAAAGGTCAACCAAAGTAATCAGCCCGATTCCGGCCAACATAATGGCTACATTCGCCTTCTTCTTAATAAATGCCCATACAAACCCAAAGGTCAAGGCTACAATGAAGAAGGAGCGCCAAGCATCCGCAGATGCCATTGCCGAACGGTCCTTTATCAACGCATTGACAATCTCCGTGGTCAAAGCCTGATCCCCGGTACGTTCCTGCAACATGGAAACATATTCCTGATGGGTCGAGGTCCTCAGATTCAATAAACTAGGCATCAAAGCAATCAGTAAACAGATAGCAGCAACAGCTCCACCGGTGTACAACACTTTTTTATCCAGATCCACAATTTCAGTTCCCCTTGTGATGATTTCATGAACCGCCATGATCGCCAATAAAGGAATCAACACCGAAGGAATCACCAAGATCGATTCAACCGCCCTAAACTTGTTGTACATCGGGATATAATCGAAGAAAAGATCGGATATCAGTGGGAAATGGCGTCCGAAGGATAAGAAGATGGTCAATAAGGTTGCAGCAAGGATCCACCATTTCAATCGATCCTTTACGATCACCAAACCCAGGATAAACAGGAAGATAATTCCTGCACCAAAATACCAAGTCCCTTGGGTAAAGCTTTTTTCACCCCAATAGGTTGGTGTTAAGCCATTGGCATATTGCAGGGCTTGATCCGCTGGAATACCCATTTTGGAAAACGTTTTTACCACATTGGATTCCTCATCCAACAGCCCCGATGTTTTACCACCATAAGCATGTGGAATCAAGAAGGTAATGGTCTCGCCAATACCCTGGCTCCAAGCATAGGCATATTCCTTATCCAAGCCATGTGCATCTTTGCCTGGCTCTGTCACTTTCGTGATATTCGCCTTTCCGCGGATGGTCAGTTTGGAATATTCGTAGGTTGGGAATAATACCGAAGCATTGACCAGAACCGCGACCAATACCCCGATCAGCTGCATGGACGTTGCCTGCAAAAAGTTTTTAAGTTTCTTGTCCCTAATCGCATAGTACAGTTCAAAGCCCACTAATACCAGTAAGGCAATAAACAGATAATAAGTCATCTGTATATGGTTTGAACGGATCTCTAAGGCTAGGAATAAGGCTAAGATAGCAGGCCCCCAGAGTCGGCTCCCCCGATAACAGAGAATGACCGCCCCGATGATGGGCGCCATATAGGCGATGGCATAGGCTTTATTGATATGCCCAGCCTCAATGTACATAAAATTATACGAGGAGAACGCCAGGGCCACCGCACCGATGGCGGCCAACCAAGGTCGAATCTTTAATACCGAAAACAGGAAATAACCCCCTAATAAGAACAACAAAAGAACATCTGCCGGTGGAGGGAAAGCTTTACGCAAAGCTGGACCTATATAACTTGCCACGTTGTTGGCATGGTCGTACCATATTTGGTAGGTTGGCATTCCGCCGAACATGGAGTTGGTCCACAAGGGCGTATTACCGTCTTTTTCTCTGAAATCAAAAATCTCTTTCTGACTTCCTCTGGCTTGCATTACATCACTCTGCAACAAGGTTTTACCCTGCCATACAGGCGTAAAGTAAAATACAACGATAAGGAGGAAAATCCCGATGATAAACAAATGTGTCTGATTTTCCTTAAACCAATTTTTCATGAATTGTAATAAAGGGTTATTAATGATATACGCCCAAAAATATAGAAATGATTTTAATATTTATGCTTTTTGAATCAAGTTCTTAATATTGGACAATTCCCCAAAGAGGACAAGAAGATCATTTTCCCGCAGTACCATATCGGCTTTGGCAATACCGGATGCTTCTTTGGAGGTTCGGGTCACTCCATCCCCTGAGGTTTCTGTTTCTACCTGAACGGTAGTCAGGACGATAACCTTATATTTATTGGTCAGATCAGCTTCTTTCAAGGTCATGCCGATATATTTGGCAGGAACCTTGGTCTCGATGATGCTGTATTTTTCGGAAACCTTGAAGGAATCTACGATATCGATATTGTCCAAGCGCATGGCCAATCGTTCTGCGGCTTCCTCTTCCGGCATGATGTATTCCTCAATGTTCATCGCTTCCAATACGGTTTTTTGCAGGTCGGAGACCACCCTACCGATGATCCGCTTTACTTTAAGCTGTTTCAGCAGCGCGATGGTCAATAGGGATGCACCTTCATCTTCACCGATCGCCACGATCACGGCATTGCTATCCCGAAGAGGGAGCGAACTCACCGCTTCTTTATCCGTACTATCCAAACATACGGTATGGGTAATTTTATCTTTGTTCTGCTCGACCAGATTCATGTTAATATCAGCCGCGATGACCTCATGTCCCGACTCCGTTAAGTGGATCGCCAAGGATCTCCCAAAATGTCCTAATCCTAATACAATATATTTCATAGCGCTTAAAACAGAATTTTTTCAGTTGGATAAATATAACTTTTGTTCTTGGTATTCTTGATGAAGGCCACCAAAAGGGTCAACATCCCGACACGACCGACGAACATGGTGACCATCAGGATAATCTTACTGGTGGAACTCAAGGAAGGCGTAATGCCTAATGAAAGCCCACAAGTGGTATATGCCGATACCGATTCAAAAAGCAGGGACATCATGTCCTGGTTTGGATCGGAAAAATTCAATAAGATAAAGCTCAACGAAATGGTCAAGATCGATAAGAGGATAATGGCAAATGCCTTATTGACCGATTCGGAGGCAATTTTTCTTTTGTAGATTTCAATGGATTCCTTTCCTTTTGCCAGTGCGACAATGTTCATCAGGGAAATAGCCACCGTTGTTACCTTCACACCCCCACCCGTAGAGCCTGGAGACACCCCTATCCACATCAAGGTCACGATCATGATCAAGGTTGGAATATTCACAAAGTTCAGATCCACACTGTTGAATCCTGCAGATCGGGAGGAGTTGGCCATAAAAATGGAAGATACCCATTGCCCGTAAGTAGACTTATCCTCCATCAGGGTATGGTTTCTCTCCAGGAAAAAAAATGAGATCGTAGCCAGGATGATCACCACGATATTGCACAATACAATAAAGCGCGAATTGAAGGAGAAGACCATGGGCTTATGTCGATAGTTTCCTTTTTGGATAACCTTACACCAAAAGGAAATGATTTTTTCCTTTACCAGGGTATAGAAATTAAAGATGGTTCCAAAACCTAAACTACCAAGAATGAACATGGAAGATACGGCCAATTGAAAATTATAATTGAATCGGTAATTCTCATTGGTTACCCCATCTTTAATGATAGTAAATCCGGAGTTACAGAATCCGGATATGGCATGGAATGCGGAGAAGAAAATCTGTTCTCCAATGGATTCAAATAATTTGGGATCCAAAGAAAAGAAGATCAATATTCCACCGATAAATTCAAAGAGGAAAGTGATAAAGATAATGGTCAATAAGGTTGAAATAACGGAGTTTAATTTATCCTCGCCCAAGATCTCCCCGAACATCAATTGGTTCTTAAAGGAAAAGCCGCCGGAAAAGAAATATCCGAAAAAGCCGGTAAAGGTCATGATCCCTAAACCCCCGATCTGTATCAAAGCCATGATCACCGATTGCCCGAAAACAGAGAAATTGGTCGATATATCTGTTACGGTTAGCCCGGTAATACAGACGGCACTTGTGGCCATGAAAAAAGCATCTACAAAACTGAGTGGAGCTTCAATGGTCGTTCTAGGGAGCATCAATAAAAAGGATCCCAAGACGATCAGTCCCAGGAAGGAAACGACGAATAAAATAGTCGGATTAAAGTAGAAGTTATCAAAAAAGAGGCTGCTTCGGGATAGTTCTGAGATAAACATGATGAAAATCCCCAGGTAAAGCCATTCATCTTTTGCGAAGTTTTCAAGGAATCCACCGGTAAAACGCGCGAGGGTGATCAGCAAAAAGTAGGCTGTTACAACGACCCCCGAATAATGGGAAACATTGATCCTGCGAGCCACCAGAATGGAGGAAATCGTACGGATGGCCTCAAATAAAAATAGCCCGTAATACATGAAAACAACAGTCGTTTCAGTATAACGCGCTAATTCTGGATCCGTAATATAACCTACGTGCAGTACCATCGTGATGGTACAGATGAGGCTGATGTAGAACAGCACCTGATCCACCACCTTATTATGGTACCGGAATATGAATTTTAGGAAGCTGAAAAATGAATCCATTCTACAAACATAGGATTACTTCTCCTTTTTTTCTTCTTTATCTTCGTTATCTTTCTTCTTGAACAGTCCTTTAAAGAAATTACCGGTTTTTTTGATGACGTTTTTAGAGCCTTCTGTTATTTCCTTCACGTTTTCCGCCGCCCCTAGGAGTTTCGCCTCACGTTCCTTACTGATTCCTGCACATTGCTTAATTCCTTCCAAAAGACTTTGCCACAAAGTTTTGAAGAAGGTATGTTCAGGAACACGGGTATAGTTGACTTTTCCAATATGATAAACTTCATTGGCGTCGGGGTTACTATCATTGATCAGGACATTATTGACCACAAAGGATAAGATCCCCTTTTTGGTTTTGTTCATATCCTCTCCCGGTTTGTTGAGCAGGTTGATTTTCAAATGGTCGTAATCGAAACGGAAATCACCCCAGTTACGTCGATCATTCGCTTGCATGTTGAAGCTGATTCCACGGATATTTCCTTCGCCGATTTCTACGTTCAGCAAAGGTTTCAATATTTTATTGAAAGCGGTGGCCTGCATCCTTCCCAAGGTTCCCTTATAGGTATGTTCACCGGCCTTGCTCATCATATTGAATCCAAAATTGATCTTTAGCAATCCTTGGTTCATAATCTTAGCGCTCAGATCTGCCCGCATCCAAGGCTCTTTCTTCAGGTGAAGGCTATCGTTGGTGACATTGGTGATGATCCCCGACGCATTGTTGAAGGTTATAACCCCTTCTTGATGGAATTTCGCAGAGAATTCGCCATATAAGACATCTACATTGCTTAAGAAAACAGTATCAATATGGATCAATTGCTTCAGTTTCAACAATTGTTGGTGTGGTGATTTCCCAATTTTATTGGAGCTCTTCTTTGGATATCGTTTATCGTTGTATAAGGAGATCGATCCATTTTTGATCTGCACATTCCTGGCAATGGTCTGCTGGTCATCGATCACCCGTTTGAAGTCCAGTTTTTCAAAACGAAGGGTATCAAAGCGGAGATCGGCCATGGTTACATTCTGGCCCCTTGTCTTAAAATAGTTCCCTTTGCTCATTTTGGGTTTATATACCACCTTGGTCAAGAGCACGTTCTGTTCTTGCGTATTGATGGTCAAGCGGTCGAATTTGGCCACATATAACCCGTTGGAAAGGTCGTATTCAAAACCAGGGACATCGATTTCCACCATTTTTGTGTAGAACAAGCGGGTGGTATCCTTGATGGAGGTTTCATCCAAGAGTACATCATGCACCTTGATCCCGATGCTATCCAATTGAATGTCGGAAGATTTCCCCTCTTCAATTTTGGAGAACTTAAATTTGACGTTATCGATCTTGATATCCCTTACATTCACGGAACTGAACACATCCTTGATATTGTCGTATAAGGTTTTAGTTTCCTTAGGTTTGATCGTATCGTTATAGGCATGGTATTCGGAGATCATGTGGATATCGGGTGATTCGAAAGTGATGTTCTTTATGAACAATTTCCTTTTCCGGATCACATCCCAAAGGTTGAAGCTGCGTACTTTCAGATTGGTCAGTTTGATATGAAAACGGCTGTTCGGTGCTTCCTTGGCCAGGACCATCTTTTGGTAAACAGCAGAATCTGGAATGAGCTCGGCGTTCTTCAAAGTCACATTTCCAAGGGTGATATTCAGGTCCAGGTCGTCGTAACGAAGCGAATAGAGGCCGTTGGTGGAGTTATGCACCACTTCCTTCAATCGCTCTTCCAATAAAGGTTTCCAGTTTCGGTTAAAATACCAACCCACCCCAATAACGGCGATAATAATAACTACTAATACCCCTATAATCCATTTCCAAACTGGTTTCATACGATTCTGTAAACGATGGTTTATTGTCGTTCAATAATACGAAACAAATTTATGGCCAATATGTTTAGTTATTTGCGATTATTTTCGTTATTGTAGATGCTGAGGTAGCTATCGTAGCGGGAAGGGTCGATCTCGCCATTCTCCAAAGCCTCCAGAACAGCACATCCAGGTTCGTTGATATGTCGGCAATTATGGAATTTACATTGGTTCATCAAAGCCCTCATTTCGGGGAAATAATGGGAGAGTTCCTGCGGTTCGATATCAACGATCCCCAATTCGCGTATTCCAGGAGTATCGATGAGTTTTCCCCCAAATGGAAGCATGATCATTTCGGCAAAGGTGGTGGTATGTTTACCTTTGTCGGACCACTCGGAGATGATCCCTGTTTTCAGTTCCAACCCAGGCACTACGGCATTGATCAAGGTCGATTTTCCTACGCCTGAATGTCCGGAAACCAAAGTGGTCTTGTCTTTCAACAGTTCTTGAAGTTCTTGGATATGCTCTCCTTTCAAAGCCGATACGGCATAACAAGGGTAGCCAAGGCCTTCGTATAAAGCCATGTATTCTGCTAGGATTTCCAATCCTTCCTCGGAGAAGAGGTCTAATTTATTGAAGACAAGGATCGCCGGAATGCTGTACGCTTCGGCCGTAACCAAGAAACGGTCGATAAAACCGGTGGAGGTGGCCGGAGATGCTAAAGTAACAACCAATACCGCTTGGTCTAAATTAGCACCAATGATCTGGGTCTGTTTAGAAAGGTTCACTGATCTGCGGATGATATAGTTTCTTCTCGGCAGCAAGGTATTGATGACACCGGATTGTTGCCCGGGTTCGAGTTCAAACTCCACAAAATCGCCCACCGCAATGGGATTGGTTGTTTTAATGCCTTGGGTCCTGAACTTCCCTTTGATACGACATTCGTAGTTCTGCCCATCATCGTCCATGACCTGGTACCAGCTTCCTGTAGATTTTGTTACTATTCCTCTCATTTTCTATTTCATTAACAGATGAATCCGCATATCCTTTCGCAAAAATGGAAAAATTTTGTTAATCTTTGGGTCTAATGATTTTGTTAACTTTGTTTATATCGTAAATATTAAAAATTTGAAAAAGTTATTTCTTCTCGACGGGATGGCATTGATCTACCGTGCCTACTTTGCCTTGAGCAAGACCCCACGGTTAACTTCATACGGTTTAAATACAGGTGCCATCATGGGTTTTACCAATACCCTATTGGATGTATTAAAAAACCAGAAACCCTCTCATATTGCCGTTGTATTCGATACAGAAGCCCCTACCAACAGGCATCTGGAGTTTGAAACCTATAAGGCACAACGGGAAAAAATGCCGGAAGATCTAGCTGCTTCGATTCCTTATATTTTCCGTTTGATTGAAGGATTTAACATCCCAATCATCACCATGGATGGTTATGAGGCCGATGATATCATCGGTACCTTGGCGAAAAAGGGTGAGAAAGAAGGGTATACTGTTTATTGTATGACGCCGGATAAGGATTTCGGCCAATTGGTATCGGAAAACATCTTCATCTACAAACCTGCTCGGATGGGTAATGGCGCGGAGGTATTGGGTGTTCCGGAGATATTGGAGAAATGGGAGATCAATAACGTACATGAAGTGATTGATATATTGGGTCTATGGGGTGATGCGGTGGATAATATCCCAGGGATCCCTGGAGTTGGCGAGAAGACCGCAAAAAAATTGGTCCAAGAATTTGGTTCCGTGGAGAACCTGATCCAGAATACCGACAAATTGAAGGGAAAGCTGAAGGAAAATGTGGAGAATTTTGCGGATCAAGGGTTGATCTCTAAAAAATTGGCGACCATTTTATTGGATGTACCTGTGGAATTGGACGAAAAGGGCTTGGAACTGGAAGAGCCTAATAAAGACGTTTTGGAGCCACTTTTTGTGGAACTTGAATTTAAAACCTTAGGAAAACGGATTTTTGGCGATGGATTTAATATGGCCGAAAATGCGGTGCCGAAAGGCGGACAGATGGATCTTTTTGCCATTCCAACGGATGCTGGTGTTGGTATTGTAGCGGAGGAAATAGAAGATTCTTCCCCATTGAATACCATTGAAAACACCACGCATACGTATATATTGGCCGATGAATTTGCTGAACAGGAGAAGTTGGTGAAACTTTTAGCTTCGCAACCTTCTTTTTCTTTTGATACGGAATCGACCGGATTGGATGCGCTAAATGCGGAGATGGTCGGAATGTCTTTCAGTTTTGAACCTGGGACAGCCTATTATGTACCGGTATCCTCGGATCCGCTTCAGGCTCAGGAAACTGTTAACCTGTTCAAACCGATTTTTGAGAATGAACAGATTCAGAAAATCGGGCAGAACATCAAATACGATATGCTTATCCTTTCCCGCTATGATGTACAGGTAAAAGGGAAATTATTTGATACGATGTTGGCTCATTACCTGATCGATCCGGATACGCGCCATAATATGGACTATCTGGCCGAGACGTACCTGAAATATAGTCCGGTTTCTATTACCGAACTGATAGGTGCCAAGGGAAAGAACCAAGGCAATATGCGCGATGTGGAATTGGCGAAGATCAAGGAATATGCGGGTGAGGATGCAGATATTACACTGCAGCTGAAACATAAATTTGAACCTTTATTGCAGGAAACTTCGACCTTGCAATTGGCAGAGGATGTGGAATTTCCGTTATTAAGGGTATTGGCTTCGGTAGAACGCAATGGGGTAAAGATAGATGAGCTGACCTTGCAGAATTTCTCGAAAGAGATCGAAAAGGATGTGAAATTATTGGAACAGCAGATCTATGAAAAGGCTGGCTGTACCTTTAACATCGCTTCTCCAAAACAATTGGGCGAAGTGTTGTTCGATAAACTTCAATTGGATCCGAAGGCTAAGAAAACAAAGACCGGACAATATAAAACCGGAGAGGATGTATTGTTGGCACTGGCCAACAAGTCGGACATTGTTCAGGACATCCTTTCCTTTAGGCAATTACAGAAATTGAAATCAACTTATGTGGATGCGCTGCCAACTTTGGTCAACCAGCAGACCGGATTGATCCATACTTCCTACAACCAAGCTGTGGCCGCAACGGGACGTTTGAGTTCAACCAACCCGAACCTTCAGAATATCCCTATCCGTACGGAAAAAGGCAGGGAGGTTCGAAAAGCTTTTATCAGTAGGGATGAGAATTGGACACTGTTATCGGCGGATTATTCGCAGATTGAGCTGCGGATCATGGCCGAATTGAGCAAGGACAAGAATATGCAAGATGCCTTCCATCAAGGTTTGGACATTCACCGTGCGACAGCAGCAAGGGTTTATGGGGTAGCCCTGGATGAGGTGACCTCGGATATGCGTAGGAATGCAAAGGCGGTGAACTTCGGGATTATCTATGGGCAATCGGCATTCGGCCTATCGCAAAGTTTGGGGATTCCAAGAAAAGAAGCGGCTGAGATCATTGACCAATATTTCTTACAATATACAGGTATTCGCCAATACATGAGTGAGGTGATCGAATTCGCAAAGGAGAATGGCTATGTGGAAACAATTTTAAAAAGACGTCGTTATTTAAGGGATATCAATTCGGCCAATATGACGGTTCGTGGTTTTGCGGAACGAAATGCGATCAATGCACCTATTCAAGGTTCTGCGGCAGATCTGATCAAAATTGCGATGATCAATATCCAACAGGATATTGAGGAGAAGGGCTTGGCGGGGAAAATGATCATGCAGGTGCATGATGAGCTTGTGTTTGATGTTCCGAATCACGAAATTGAAACTTTTAAAGCGATCATTTCAGATCGTATGAAATCTGCGATCAATATGGAAGTTCCTATTGAGATCGAAATTGGTCAAGGAAGAAACTGGTTAGAGGCACATTAATTAACTGTGTTGGAAGGATAATAATCATGAAGATATTCAAGGCAATCTTAATAGGGATCATGCTTTTTGTCCTTGGGTGGAACGCCCAAGCTCAGGAAGCGAAACCTGTATTTATGGAAAGGGCGGATAGTAATCTGGTCCGTTTTTATTACGACAAGAACTACTTTTTGGTCGATAAAAACTGTGAGTTCCATTCCATTGAACGGATTGCCGAATTTAATGCCAAAACAAGCTTTTTTATTGGGGAGTTCAAGGATTATTCACTGGATGGTAAGTTATTGCTGGAAGGGAGTTACCGTCAAGGCATCAAAGAGGGTATTTTTAAAGCCTATCATCCGAATGGACAATTAAAATGGCAGATGACCTATCAACAGGGTGTCCCTGTTGGCGAATTGAATTTCTTCTATCCTGATGGCAATCTTTTGATGACGGTGCTGCATCAGGGTGAAACCGTGAAATTAATGACATTGATGGATGACCGGGGTCGCCGTTTGGTGATGGATGGCAATGGAAAGTATAATTTCAAGGTGCCTTACGCAGGCTATAACCCCTATGGATTTCCATTTGTGCGTTTGCGCGGAAATATCAGGGATGGATTTGCAGTTGGTAAATGGCAGGTATTATTTGAGGATGACAAAGGGACGGTTGAAGCCGGCGAAGAATATTATGCGCCTAATGGCGCATTCAGGGAGGGCTACGATTACTATACACAAGAAGTATATGATGCTGCTCGATATCCACTTTGGCCTATAGAGCCTTTTATGCGCGGCGAACATTTTGTGTCCAAAGATTGTACATTTGATGACTTTACGGGATATACCATGTATTTAGGAAAGGCCATCAGCGATTATTTTGAGGGCGCAGAAATCCCTGATCTATCCAAATATGAAATCACCTATACCGTGGAGGTGGATAAGAGGGGAATTCCCAAAAAGGCAAAGGTAGCGACCAAGTTCAATCCGGATTTTGACCGTATTTTTGCTTCTGCCTTGGGGGAAATTGGAAATTATATTCCCTCATTTGTAAATGGGGAATATGTGGATGATGAATTGACAGTGAATCTCATAGCGCAAAAAGCTGGGGATGGTTCGTTGCTCTTTCATTCGGTTAAAATCATTAGAAAAGCAGAGAACCCTTAGGATTTCCTAAGTTTAATTATATTTGGAGAAATTTTTAATCATGAAATTCCATAAAGAAGGATATACCAGTTTAGCACTTGTTGTTTTATTCATATTCGTGATCTTGGCCATTGCGCATTATTTTGATGCGGGCAAGGTAGTTACTTGGATACTTTATATAATATCTGCGATCTTATTTATCACGATTGTGCAGTTCTTCAGGAGCCCTATCAAAAAGATCAGCATCGATGATGGTGTAATTTTATGCCCGGCGGATGGAAAAGTAGTGGTTATCGAAGAAGCGGAGGAAACGGAATATTTCAAGGAAAGAAGATTGCAGGTTTCGATCTTTATGTCGCCAGTGAATGTGCATGTGAATAGAAATCCTGTTTCTGGAATGGTAAGTTTCTTCAAATATCATCCCGGTAAATTTTTGGTGGCTTGGCATCCGAAGTCTTCCACGGATAATGAACGTACGACGGTTGTGGTTAAACGTAAAGATGGTGTAGAAGTGTTGTTCCGCCAGATCGCCGGAGCCTTGGCCAGAAGGATCGTATGGTATGTAAAAGAGGGTCAGGAAGTAAAACAGGGCGATGAATTCGGATTTATCAAATTCGGTTCTCGTGTGGATTTATTCTTGCCTTTGAATGCCGAAATCAATGTTAAAATCAACGATAAAGTGGTAGGTGGAAAAACGGTTATCGCTCGCGTATAATCCATGAATTTCAGATCGCTCATATTGATCATCAGTTTTGTGTTCTCGCTGATCCTGGCGGGCATGAACTTTTATTATGAACGGGATTTCCCAACTTTCATCTTTATTCTCATCCTGAGTTTTATTCTTTCGTTTTCCCTACTGAACTATGTTTTTCAGAAATTTGTATACGAAAGGATAAAATCTGTCTATAAATTGATCCACAACCTGAAGTTGGGAAAAGAGCTAAAGGACGCCTTAGGTGACCATAAGTCTGACGACCCTATCGGGGATGCGGAGAAGGAGGTTAGGGATTGGGCGAAACAGAAGGCATCCGAAATCGATCAACTTAAAGCTCAGGAGAAATTCCGTAAAGAATTTCTTTCCAATATATCACACGAATTTAAGACTCCACTGTTCGCTATTCAGGGTTATATAGAAACCTTGCAGGATGGGATGATGGAGGATAATCCGGAAATGGCTGTTAATTTTCTGAATAAGGCCTCTCGGAACCTGGACAGGTTAAGCTATTTGATCCATGACCTGGATGAAATCGCTAAATTGGAATCCGGAGCTGTGCTGATTGAAAAGGAAAAATTTGATCTGCAGGTGTTGATCAAGGAGACGCTGGATGACTTGGAATATAAAGCCAACGAACAGAACATTGTTTTAGATTTTAGTTCAAAAGGAAATCATCCGATTTTTGTAAAAGCTGATCGGAAGAAGATACAGCAGGTTTTGGTGAATCTGATTGACAATTCCATCAAATATGGAAAGAGAAACGGAAAAACGAGCATTAAGACTCATCCTTTAATCGATCAAATTTTGATCGAGATTACGGATAATGGAGTTGGGATAGAGGAAAAGAACCTGCCAAGGGTTTTTGAGCGTTTTTTTAGGACAGATAAAAGTAGGTCGAGGGAGATTGGCGGTTCAGGTTTGGGCTTAGCGATTGTGAAGCACATCATTGAAGCTCATCATCAAAATGTGCATGTGCGTAGTACCGAGGGTATTGGGACCACCTTTTCTTTTACATTGGAAAAGGCCTAATTGGGGGTATTTATAAAAACTTAACATTAACTTAACATTAAGTCCATATTTTTGCGCTACTAAAATTCAAAATATGTCGTTGAATAGCATTTTTCAATACTTCGTTCCGAAGGACAAAAAATTCTTCCCTTTATTTGAGCAAGCTGGCTCGAATTTGATCGAAATGGCTAAGTTATTAAAAGAGAGTGTTCATACCTCTGATCTACAACTTAGAAAAAACAATTCTAAATTGTTGGAAGACCTAGAACACAAAGGGGATAACCTAACCCACCAGATCCATTTAGAACTTGGAAAAAACTTTATTACTCCATTTGACCGTGAAGATATCCACGCTCTAGCGAGCTCATTGGATGATGTTGCTGACTTTATCCATGGTGCTTCAAACCGTATGGAATTATATAAGGTAGAAAACCCGAGTGATGCGATGAAAGAGATCTCTGATCTTATCGTAGAAGCTACTGAACATGTTGCTAAAGCATTATTTGAACTGAAAGACCTGAAGAACATCAGAAATATTACGGATTCTTGCGTTCGTATCAACAGCGTGGAGAACAAAGCAGATTATATTTTTGATAAAGCTGTAGCTGATCTTTTCGAATATGAAAAGGATGCGATCAACCTGATCAAGAACAAAGAGGTATTATCGGCCATGGAAGATGCTACCGATAAATGTGAAGACGTTGCCAACGTATTAGAAAGTATCCTAGTGAAAAACGCGTAATCGTTTTTTTACCTTTATTTCATTACAAATTTTTATCATGGGGATAACCACATTATTAGTTGTCGTGATTGTTTTGGCGATTGCCTTTGATTATATCAATGGTTTTCATGATGCCGCAAACTCAATCGCGACCATCGTATCGACCAAAGTCCTTACGCCTTTTATGGCGGTTCTTTGGGCGGCAATATTCAATTTCGTTGCTTATTTCGTATTTACTGACCATAAGGTTGCCAATACGATCGCCAAGACGGTAATTGAAGAGTACATCACCCTCGAGGTGATATTCGCCGGCCTCGTCGCGGCCATTTCTTGGAACTTATTTACTTGGTATTATGGAATTCCATCCAGTTCGAGCCATACATTGATCGGTGGTTTTGCCGGTTCGGGGATGGCTTTCGCTGTTTTCCAAGGTGTAAATCCAATCGAGGCCATTAACTTGAGCGCTACATTAAAGATCTTATCTTTTATTATCCTAGCGCCTCTAGTAGGTATGACGATTTCGATCATCATTACTTTAATTATTATCAATATCTGTAAAAAAGCTCGCCCGGCAGTTGCTGAACGTTGGTTCAAGATCCTGCAGTTGATTTCATCCGCGGGGTTGAGTTTTGCGCATGGTGGTAATGATGCACAAAAGGTAATGGGTATCATCGCTACGGCATTGATTGCGCAAGGCGTAATAGGTACATTTGAAGAAATGCCTGAGTGGGTGCCATTGGCCTGTTATGCAGCCATCGCTGCTGGAACCATGAGTGGCGGTTGGAAAATCGTGAAGACCATGGGAACCAAGATTACAAAAGTAACGCCTTTGGAAGGGGTCAGTGCGGAAACTGCAGGTGCGATTACCTTAGGTATTACGGAACATTTTGGTATTCCTGTTTCTACAACACATACTATTACCGGTGCGATCATTGGGGTTGGTGTGGTGAAAAGGGTATCAGCTGTGAGATGGGGAGTAACCATTAGTTTATTATGGGCATGGATTCTAACCATACCTGTGAGTGCCTTATTAGGTGGCCTTACCTTGGCTGTTATCCATTACATCTTGTAGCAAAAAGGCTACATGGGGATTAACATTGTGTCAATTTTATTGAATTGGAACAAAGTTTTATCAAAAAATTTGCGTTATAAAATGTTAATAACTATTTTTACGCTGAAAAAGCAGCGTTTTTAGTATTGAAAATACGCTTTTTAAGTTTTAACATTTTTTGGCATCGTTATTGTTAAGTTATGTTAAATTGATTAACAACTAGAAACAATTAAAAATTTTAATAACCTTAAAAAAAAGAGTATGAACTATTCTACAATTAAAAAAACAGCTGTTGCAGCTTCTTTAGTAGCCGCTTTAGGTTTCGCTGAGACTGCACAAGCACAAACCCCAACAGTATTTGGTGGTAGAGGTCAATACAGAACTTGGTCTATCGGTGTTCAAGGTGGTATTACTACTCCTAACACTATCTTAGGTGGTCAAAACGGTTTTGGTCAAAAAGTAGGTTACTTCCAAAATAAAGTAGGTGAGTACTATGGTTTAACTATCCGTAAACAATTCTCTCACCTATTCGGTTTAGAATTAGAAGGTAACCGTGGTCGTATCAAAACTTACAACCATGACTTAGCTCCAAACAATGGTGTAGAAAGTACTGCATGGATTCCAGCTGGTGCTAAATCTGCTGAAACTTCAGTTAACTGGGCTGCTAGCTTAAACGGAGTTTTCCAATTAGGTACTATCGACTTCATGAGAAGAGAGAATGCTGTTAACTTCTACGCTAAAGTAGGTATGGGAGTTATGGCTCATAACCCAGTTCAATTCTCGAACAACGACTTCACAGGTACTGAGTATGATAATGCAGGTAACTGGGGAGAAGAAGTATTCGGTGACCGTACTGAAACAGGTGACCGCGACAACCGTTTAACAGGATTTATCCCTGTAGGTGTTGGTGTTAAATTCAAATTATCTGAAGTTGTTGCCTTGAACTTAGGTTACACAATGAACTTCACTGATGATAACTTGTTATACGGACCAGTTCGTTACGACGGAAAACAAAAATTCTCTAACCTATACGGTGGTTTAGAATTCACTTTAGGATCTCGTGATAAAGAGAACTTAACGTTCACTAACCCAGTTGCTACTTTATATGATGAGTTGAAAGACCCTTCATTACGTAACGAAGTTGAAGCTTTGAAACAACGTGTATCCACTTTAGAAGGTACTGTTGATCAATTGAGCAAAGACTCTGATGGTGACGGTGTATCTGATAAATTTGATAAATGTCCAGGAACTCCTGCAGGTACTGTAGTTGATGGTTCAGGATGTCCAATCAAATTCCCAGAGCAACAATTAACTGATGGTACTGTTTCTTCAGGATACTACGCTCCAATTCAATTCGAATTTGATAGCTCTGTATTGAAAACTGAATCTTACGCTACCTTAGATAAATTAGCTCAAGAATTGAAAGCTAACAACTCTAACGTAACTTTAGACGGATATGCATCTGCAGAAGGTACTGAAGCTTATAACATGAACCTTTCTAACGACCGTGCAAACGCAGTTAAACAATACTTAGTAAATGCTGGTGTTTCTGCATCAAGCATCACTGCTACAGGTTACGGAGAAGCTAATCCAGTTGCATCTAACGCTACTGAAGAAGGAAGAATCCAAAACCGTCGTGTTGAAATCAAAAAATAATTATTAGCAATAATAATCAACACATAAAGAGGTGCCGGTTCTACAACCGGCACTTTTTTTTATGCATAAATTTTACTTTCCTACCCACTGACAGTCATAGGATTGTGGATATGTTGAAAATAATCTGATACGTTCCGTAATTTAATTTGCTATTTTCAACAAGGGAAAGAAGTTAATCGATAATTTTAAAGGAGGAGAATAATGGAAGAAGACTTTGAATTTGAATCACCTGAAGAGCAAAAATTCTCAGTTGATCGTTATGAAGAGATGCTGAGGAATGAAGATCAATACTTTTTCGATGCCAAGGCTTTTGAAAGCATCATTGACTATTACATAACGAAAAATGACCCCGTAAAAGCTCTACAAGTTATTGAATTCGCCGCGGCTCAGCACCCATTTGAAACAACATTCTTAATAAAAAAAGCCCAACTATTAGCAAGTACCATGCAGTACGAGCAAGCATTGGATGCTTTGACCAAAGTAGAATTTTTAGAGCCTTCGGAAGCCGACATCTATCTAATCAGGGGAACAATTTTCTCCGCCATGCAGGATCATGAACTTGCGGAAGAAAACTTTTTCAAGGCATTATCATTAAGTGATTCCAAAGACGAGATTTACTATCAGATAGCCGGTCTATACCAGATGCAGGGACATTATGCCAAAGCCATTCATTATTTAAAGAAATGTTTAAAAATTAATAATGAAAACCAGGATGCCCTATACGAAATAGCTTTTTGCTATGATGTATTGGAGCAACAGGAAGAAAGTATCGCATTTTATAAGCAATATATAGATACCGATCCTTATTCTTATGCTGCATGGTACAACCTGGGCAATGCACATCATAAATTAGAACAATATGCGGCCGCCATAGATGCATACGATTATGCAATCCTTATCAAGGATAATTTCTCATCGGCCTATTATAATAAAGGAAACGCATTGGTCAATCTAGATCGATATGCGGAAGCCATAGAAGTATATAAACATACTTTTGAATACGAACCCCCTACCGCCGATACCTATTGCGCGATTGGTGAATGCTATGAAAAATTGGAACAGATGGATGAAGCCCGTTCCTATTACAAGAAGGCGGTAAAACTGGATAGCAATCAAAGCGATGCCTGGTTTGGAATCGGTGTAACACTTGATTTTGAGGAACGCTATTTCGAATCCCTGCATTTTTATAAAAAAGCATTGGATATCGATGATGAGAATCCGGACTACTGGTTTGCCATTGCTGATGCTCGATACAAATTGAAACAATACGATGAGTCCATCGAGGCCTATACCAAGGTAGTGGAATTGAACAGTACCGATATCGAAGCCTGGTTAGACTTTTCATCGTTATTGTACGAATTGGGCAAATTGCAGGAAGCTACCGAAGTTATTGCTGAGGCCATCAAATGCAACCCGGATGAAGCGGTCCTTTATTACCGCATGGTCGCCTACCTTTTTGCTGCAGGAAAATATAACGACGCATTGAATTATCTGGAAATCGCCTTGAACAGCGACCCTGAGAAACATTACATCTTATTCGAATACCTTCCGCAGTTACAGGGTAATCCGATAATTTTAGATATCATCAAAAAGTACTCCGAAGGAAAATGAAATACTTAGGATTGATAGGATATCCCCTGGGACATTCCTTTTCCAAAAAATACTATTTAGATAAATTTGATAAAGGAAACATACAGGGTATAGACTACGATCTATACCCTATTTCTGATATCGAAAAGTTCCCAGAACTTTACACCTCCAATCCTGATTTCTACGGTGTCAATGTAACTATTCCTTATAAAAAGGATGTCATTCCTTATTTGGATGAGCTATCGGAAGAAGCAAAGGTAATCGGGGCGGTCAATTGCATTCAGATCAAACGACAAGAGAATGGAAGGCCCTATTTAAAAGGTTTCAATACCGATGCCTATGGCTTCGAGCAATCGCTATTGCCCTTCCTCAAACCTGAGCACAAAAAAGCCCTGATACTAGGAAATGGTGGAGCGACCAAGGCCGTTAAGTATGTATTGGATAAACTTCGCATCCCCTACCAAGTCGTAAGCAGGACCAAAGACGCAGAAAACATCAGTTATGCTGATCTTACCGACAGTATCATTTCACAACATCAGATCATTATCAACTGCTCGCCTGTGGGCACTTATCCCAACATCGATCAATGTCCGGACATCCCCTATGAAGGCATTGGACCAGATCATCTGCTTTATGACCTGATCTATAATCCCGAAGAAACCCTGTTCCTCCAAAAGGGAAAGGCGCGGGGGGCCGCCATCAAGAATGGATTCGAAATGCTGGTATTGCAGGCGGAGAAAAACTGGGAAGTCTGGAATCAATAATAATTCCTATTTTTGGATATGCTACATATCAAAACGTTCACCTTTAACCCTTACCAGGAGAATACCTATATCATCTATAATGATGAGAAAGAATGCATCATTGTAGACCCTGGCATGCATAATTACCAGGAAGAAGAAGTCTTCAAATCCTATGTAGAACAGCAAAACCTCAAACCCATTGCCCTGATCAATACACATGGCCATATCGACCACGTTTTGGGCAATAGATTTATCTATGAAACCTATGGCCTAATGCCACAATTCCATGAACTGGAGCTTCCATTGGTCGTTCAAGTGCAGAATTACGCGCCTCAGATGGGCATACGATATGAGCCATCGCCAATCCCGGAAACCTTTTTAAAGGAAACCGATCAATTGAAAATTGGTGATGAAACCATTTCCTTGATCTTCGCTCCAGGGCATTCCCCTGGTCATTTATGTCTGTACAGTAAAGACCATGGCTTTCTGATCGGTGGAGATGTCCTTTTTCATCGCAGTATCGGCCGCACAGACCTTCCAGGAGGCAATCATCAGCAGTTATTGAACAGTATTGCCCAGAATATCTACAGCCTGCCTGAGGAGACGGTAGTCCATCCAGGCCATGGTCCCTCAACCACGGTTGCGGAAGAGAAACAGATGAACCCTTTTATCCGCGCATAAACCATGAGGTTACCTGTATTCTTAGCCAAGCGCTATCTATTTTCCAAAAAATCAGTTAATGCCATCAACATTATCTCCGGAATCAGTGTGGTCGGTGTTCTGGTCAGTACAGCAGCCTTGGTCATCGTGCTATCATTCTACAACGGCTTGGAGAAGTTTATCCTGTCGCAATACAGCATATTCTCACCCGAGCTGCGAATAGAACCGTCCAAAGGTAAAGTCTTTTCCAGCCAGGGCGAAAAGTTCAAGCAACTTCGCGAAAACCCAAATATCTCCTCCTATAGTGAGGTTTTGGAAGATAAAGTACTTGCAGAATACAACCATCAACAATTCATTGGAAAGATCAAAGGGATTGAACCCGAAAGCATCAAAAGCCACGCAACACAGGATATGTTGTTTGCGGGGAATCTTTCCATTCAGGGCGACAGTATAAATTTTGGGATATTGGGGGCTCAGGTACAGGCCAATCTGCAAGTGCCCTTACGTGGGGCAGACGATCAGGTGCTTCTGCATATTCCTGACAAAAATGCTTCTCCAAACAATATAAATCCCTTGGAGGATATCCGTTCCAGACCGATCACCCCGAATGCCATCCTCCGGTTCCAACCCGGTTTCGATGACCTCATCATCGTTCCTATAGATTTCGCGAAGGACCTATTGAACGAACATCAGCATATCTCAGCCATTGAGCTGTTTGGGAAGAATGATAACGATCCGAAATTAAAATCCGAGATCCAGCATTTATTAGGTGATGATTTTCTGGTCAAAAACAGGGAACAACAAAATCCGACGCTATACAAAACGGTGAGATCCGAGAAATGGATCGTCTTTTTTATCGTCACCATCATCGGCATCATCGCCATTTTCAATATCATTGGTTCCTTGACCATGCTGGTGATCGACAAGAAACAGGATGTAGTCGTGCTAAAAAGCCTAGGCGCGAATGATGGGCTGATCCAGAACGTCTTCTTCTACCAGGGGATCATGATCGCTTTGATCGGAAGCCTTGTGGGTGCTGCAATCGGTCTCGTTTTTTGTTGGCTGCAGGAACGTTATGGCTTGGTTACCACCAATGAGGGATCCCTTTTTGATGCTTACCCTGTGGATGTCAGATACAGCGATATCTTCCTGATCCTATTGACGGTGATGTTGGTATCCACACTGGTGTCCTATCTTGCATCAAGATTGAACATCAAAGGTTTCAACAAAAGAACCATGTTGGAATCCTAATAACAGCATTCCCAATTCTAAAGAATTTAAAAAAAGAATTAGTATTTCAATCGTTCGCGACTATAATCACCACGCTTGATCTGGTTGATCAATTGTCCCCAAGCAAATGGGTTCAACAAAGGATTGTTGAAATTCTGATTGATGTTTCTATTCGACATGTTAAGATGTCTTTGCATGCTGTTAAAAGCCTGGATTTCTCCAGCGCTACGTGGCAAAATACGAGATAACGAAGCAATAGACTCTGCGGAGGTATTCCTTTTGGCCGACATCAGATCATCACTGTACACATTCATGGCCAGGAACTCCCTATTGAACTCCTCAATACTCGCCCAAGGCAAAGGTCTGCCAAGCGTGATCACAGGAAGTTCTTCCACTAAAGGTTCCAATTCGATCTTTGCGGTATATTTATCCGAACTCACATTAGGGATCGTGAATTTAACGGGGGCATATCCAATGGAGGAGAATTCGATCACATCGCCTACATGGGCAACAAAAGAGAAGTAACCCTCATGGTTTGCCGCATAGGTTTCATTCAGGTAGCTAGAATTTTTAACGGTAACAAAAGGGACTGCGATTTCAGTGCCCTGAGCATAGGTAAACCCAGAAAGCTGCACTATTTTTCGCTGTTGTGCACTTGCCTGCAAACAAAAAACAAATAGGGTAGCCATTAAAATATATTTCATCCAGGTTTTCATCTTTCCCACAAAACTAACACATTAATTCATAGACCGTTGTTAAATTGTGTTAACCGTATCTAAAAATTTTATTACAATTGGTTTGGGGTAATGGCATTAGGATCGTTCATGTCCGTTAAATTGATGGCTTCCACCGCTACAATCTCGGGAACGGCCTTTTTGATCGCTTGTTCCAAACCGGCTTTAAAAGTCATGATACTCATGGAGCAATTAGCACATGTGCCCAACAGCTTCAATTTAACAACATTGTCGGGGGTAATCTCCTCTATAGATACATTTCCTCCATCTGTTTCCAGATAGGGCCTAATGGTATCTAATGCCTGCTCAACTCTCTCTAATAGATTCATGTTCAAAAAAATAATCTTTTTATAGGGTAAATATAGCTAATTTTTAACAAATGTTCAAAGCGGCCTATATTGCTATAGAACCGCTCTCAAACAATTAATAATTGATTTGGTTGAATATTATATCCGCTGATAATAACCAAAATCTATATTTTAAAACCTATAGCTTAAAGTCGTGGTAAAACTGCGCGGAGGTATAGGGTTCACACTATAGTTTTCATGCACGTAATAGTTGAAGGTATTTCCGATATTGCTCACTTTAGCCAAGATATTCCATTTACCATATTGATATCCCGCAGAAAAATCAAAGGTGGTAAAAGCCCCGATCGGAATAATCCTGTCCAGACCATCGCGTTGATTAGCTTTTGTGGTATTCCAACCTGCGTTTCGTTTTCCGGTGTAGAATACGGAAGCTCCCAGTTTCAACCCTTTGGCCGCTCCATCCTGAAAGGTATAAAATACCGTTCCGTTGGCCGTATGGGCAGTGGTTCCGACCAATCGCATATCCTCCAGGATACCATTTTCATTGGTCTCCAAGTAGCGCATATAGTTGTAGGCATATCCAGCAAGTACATCAAGTCCTTTGGCCAATTCCCCTGCCACATCCAGTTCCACACCATCAGAAGCTGATCTTCCTGTAAACTCTTTCATATTACTATCGGCCACTTTACCATCATCTCCGATGATGGTCTGTGCATACCGATTATTGATGATCTTATACCAGGTCACGTTCGTCGATAAGCGTCCTTGGAAAAAATCATTCTTGATCCCAGCCTCGTATTGATCCAATAGCGATGGTCCCATCGGTTGATAGTTCACATCATAGCCCGAATTCGAGATGAAATTATTGGCGTAACTTACATACAGACTTGTTCCCTTCAACGGTTGATAAATCAAGGCAAATTTAGGTGACCAGGCTTTATCCACCTTATCGCCCATATCCACTTTATCTTTACCAGGGTTCTCCGTTACGCTGGTCGTATTGGTTTTATAATCATAAACCTCACTTCTACCTGTTTTCTGATAGGTATATCGGATACCCGCCAAAACCTTAAACTGATCCGTAATCGATAGCAAATCCTGCACAAAAACCCCGTATCTGCTGATATTGGTATTCGTTCGTGTCTTCAGGTCTGCCGTAGGCATATCCGAGCGCATGCCACTTGCATAAGGATCAAAAACATTGATGTTATCATAGGCCGTACTTGGCGCCACATTCTCGCCGGTTCCATTGGCGAAGATGTTGAAAGCATAATTCTTGACCTTGGATTGATCCGCATCTGCACCCACCAAGACCTGATGTTGGAAGGTACCTGTCTGCAGTTTCCCGGTCAGGTTCAGTTGTTGGTTGAAGGTCAGTTCGTCCTGTTCCGAACGGTTCAGTGCCCGGGGAGCAATCCCTTGCGCATTCGCCTGAATACGTTCAGAACCATAATAATCCCGAAGGTATTTCTGATAGCTGGCTAACACATTCAATTTCCAATCGTCGGAAAATTGATGGCCAAAATCTACCTGTGCATTGGAAGAATTGGTTTTATTGTATGCCCAAGGCACATTGATAAAACTATTTCTACCCACTTTTTCATTTATTTTTCCCTCTACGGAACCTATTCCAAAATCGGGTGTAAAATCACTCTTGAGATAATCAAACATAACATTGATGTCCGATTTATCCGATATTTTGTATAATAAAGAAGGGTTTACATACAACCTTTTGGATTCTACCTGATCGCGGTAACTCTCTGCGTAGCCACCTGTACCCACAATCCGGAAAGCCAATCTTTGGGATAATGGGCCATAAACATCCACCATGGGCTTGTATTGGTTATAACTACCGATTCGCATGGCCACCTCTCCACCATGTTCAAACTTTGGTTTCTTGCTGATCAGGTTCACCACTGCCCCGCCGGTCACTCCGCCATACAGCAAGGCCGCACTCCCTTTTAAGATCTGAACAGACTCCAGGGTACTCGCCTCGATGGATCCTCCATTATTGGTCCTCGCCCCATTCTTAAATATATTATTCGTTCCTAAGCTATACCCTCTCGCATAGAAATTCTCATTCACACCACCTCTATTGGCACCCAAGGCCACTCCATTGGCATTCTTCAAGGCATCGCTCAACACATTGATCTGTTGATCCGAAATCACTTGGCTATTGATGACCTGTACCGCTTGCGGAAGGTCTAGATCTTTCACCCCCGATTTACTGACCTCCAAGGAACGATGGTTCACCGAATTGTAACCCTTTACATCGATCTGCTCGATCTGTTGATTATTTTGTTGCAAGATCAGCGCCGATAATTCCGTGATTGTTCCCTGTGGAACAACAGCAAGTTCTTGTTTTTGAAATCCAATGCCCGTAAATTGCAATTGAAATGATCCTGCAGTTGGGATATAGAGTTCATACTCGCCCTGATCATTGGTTTTTGTATGCTTGTTCGATCCATGAACACTGATTCCCGTCAAGGATTCGCCTTTTTGGTTAAGAACCTTTCCCTTTACGGTTGTTTGGGCATCCACTTCCTGTGCAATTGCCATTGCCGCTAAGAGGATAAATAGTTTCGTGAGCTTCATCTTTATTTGTACTAAATCTAAATAGTAGGCAAAAATAAGCTCCAGCGCGCTACCAAAAAATAAAGAATCCGACAAAAAGCTTCAAAATCCGAAATTTTTTAGTCCGCGAGAGTGTTTAGGTTCGTATTGAAAGCATACTGAAAAGTAATGTAAAAGTATGCTTTTAGTAAATCAGCATATTAAAAACGTGCTTTAAGAATGCTTTAACCTTGTTTTTACCTCGAAAACATCCCATTTACATAGGAAAAACATAGATTACATCGCAAGAAAAAAGCCGGATCAAACATTGCTATCTGATCCGGCTTCGATATGTATGCTTACTTCTAAAGTAATTCTTAATGCCTACTTATCGAAGTTCCAGCGAACAAAAGCTTCGATGGCTTCGTAGTTTGCCAATCCCAATTGATGGTAAAGGCCAGCGGTTTCACTAGTACGGTCTTCTGCACGCACCCAGAATTCTCTTGGATCATCTCCAGGGAAAACTGGAAGATCCTTTTGTGATTGATGCTTGAAGATCGCCAAACGCTTGCGTTTAACCTCTTGCGGCGACAGAGGAACCGCCATTTCAATCTCGTGGATTGGGTATTCATGCCATGCACCGCGGTATAACCACAACCAACAGTCCTTCGTCCATTCGTCCGTTTCGCGAAGGCGTTTCAAGGCTTCTAAAATAATATCGAAACAAACCTTATGCGTTCCATGCGGATCAGCGAAATCACCGGCCGCAAATACCTGTTGAGGTTTTACTTGGCGCAATAATTCCATGGTCTGCTGGATATCGTCCTCAAAGTCGATCTCTTTGGAGAATTTTCCACGGTCATAGAACGGAAGGTCCATGAAGTGGATGTTTTCATCCGGAAGGCCCACGAAACGTGCACCGGCAATTGCTTCCCCTTTGCGGATCAATCCTTTAATGGTACGTACGATTTCAGGGTCTACCTGATTTGGTTTCTTAACTTTGAAAAACTCGCGAGAGTCATCGTAGATTTTACGGGTAACCCCATTATCATCTTCCACTGCAACAGCGAAATCCTGAACAAATTCTAAATAACGCAATACATCATCGTCCCAAACGGCGGTATTACCGGAAGTTTGATACGCTACATGTACATTATGTCCCTGATCGGCCAAACGGATGAACGTACCTCCCATGGAGATCACGTCATCATCAGGGTGTGGCGAGAAAAGGATCACATTTTTACGTGCCGGTTCCGCGCGCTCTGGGCGGTTGGTATCATCGACACCTGGTTTTCCTCCTGGCCAACCTGTGATGGTACGTTGCAGCTCGTTGAAGATACGGATGTTGATACTGTAGGCAGTACCCTGTTCCGTAATCAACTGCGCCATACCGTTATTGTTATAATCGTCGTCGGTCAATTTAAGGATGGCCTTGTCCAAATGAAGGGACAACCAAACCACCGCTTTCTTCACCAAAGTATCATCCCATTCCACGTCGTGCGCCAACCAAGGAAGGTTGAAACGCGTAAGTGCGGAAGCAGCATCTTGATCAAGAACAAATTCTACATTGTCCGACATCTGTAGGTAAGTAGCCGGGATATCGGAAGAGATCTCGCCTTCCACTGCTTTTTTAACGATTTCGGCTTTTTTCTCGTTCCAAGCCATCAACACAATTTCCTTTGCTTTGAAAATTGTTCCAACCCCCATGGTAATCGCTTTCGTTGGTACATTTTCCTTACCACCGAAATCGCGTGAAGCATCTCTACGGGTAAGGTCATCTAAGGTTACCAAGCGCGTACCGGAGTTAGGTGCAGAACCCGGTTCGTTGAAACCGATGTGGCCTGTACGTCCAATACCTAAAATCTGGATGTCCAATCCTCCTAAGCTGGAAATCTTTTGCTCATAGGCCATACAGAACGCCTGAACGTCTTCTGGAGCCAAAGTGCCATCAGGAATGTTAATGTTTACTTTTGGGATGTCGATGTGATCGAACAGGTTTCTGTTCATGAACACCACATAACTTTGCTCTGCTGTAGGTTGCATTGGATAGTATTCATCCAAATTGAAGGTAACAACGTTACTGAAACTTAAACCTTCTTCTTTGTGTAACCTCACCAATTCCTTGTAAACCTTTACTGGAGTAGCACCTGTTGCTAGTCCAAGTACAGCCTGCTCCCCTTTTGCCTGCTTGCCTCTGATGAGGCTTGCGATGCGTTGAGCGACTTGAATAGAAGCTTCCTCTTGAGTGGGGTATACCGTAACTGGTACTTTCTCAAATCGGGTTTCTTCTAATAAATTTAATCTTGCCATTTAAATTAAAAAATACCTTAGTGAGTTTCAAATTTAACAATTTAAAATCCCTCAAACGCAAAAAATGCAATTTCTTTTTCAGATTTATTGAAAATATGTTATAATTTTTACATGTTAATGCGTTTAAATGAAAGTCTTATCTTTATTTTTGATAGATAAAATTTGTAGAACTATGAAAAGTATATGGTTTTTGCTGATGTTGGTGCCGTGTTTGGTATTTGGGCAGAGCAAGGAGGAGATGATCGCGCAGGTAAAGGCAAATCCGAAAGATGCGAATTCGTTACGGTTGATCCAACGGATTGGTGGGTATGACCCGGAATATGTAGAATTGAACAATCTGTTTAAGAAATTGGATAAGAAAGTAAGGAAATCGAATGATGGATTGTTGTTTGAAAGGTACCTGAAGGCGTTGAAGAGTACGCAGATCGGGAAAAAGGCACCGAGTATTACGCAGTTGAACTTGGAGGGAGATCCTTATTCTTTGTCGGATCTGAAGGGGAAATATGTATTGATCGATTTCTGGGCGTCCTGGTGTCCGGATTGTAGGAAACAGGTTCCGGCTTTGTTGGAGACTTATGGGAGGTTTAAGGATAAGAATTTTGAGATCTTAGGGGTTTCTTTTGATCGGGAGTATGAGCCCTGGGCAAAATATGTGAAGGAGCAGAATTTGGCCTGGAAACATGTTTCTGATTTGCAGAACATGAATAATTCTGCAGGGCAGACTTATGGGGTCCGGGCGATTCCGCAGAATGTGCTGGTGGATCCGAATGGGATTATTATCGGAAGGAATTTGCACGGAGAGGAATTGAATGCTTTTTTGGCGGAGGTGTTGAAGTAAGGGAGGGGCTGTGTTGGTGGGCCGCGTCATTGCGAGACACGAAGCAATCTTTTATACGAATAGAAAGATTGCTTCGTCGTGCCTCCTCGCAATGACGTGGCGGGAATAAACTCCTCGCAATGACGCGACGATTAGATGAACTGTATTAACGTACTTCTACAAGCTCAACTGGTAAGCAATCACTGAGTTATTCAAAAAAGTAGGCACATATAAAATCTTATCCTTTGCATTATACCCCAAATCAGCGGTATTCATCTTTCCTTGCACATCCAACAACTCCCTCACTTCCCCATTTGCTGAGATATGATATATCAACCCACCCCAACAAGTCACCAAGAAACTTCCATCACCCACAGGTTCCAAACCATCACCACCAAGTTTCAATCCCTTCGCAATAACCGTTTTCTTTTTATTATCAATTTTCCATAATTCTGGCCCTGCCATCGCATATAAACTCCCATTGATCACTTTCAGCCCATTCACACTGGGCACATCGCTCATATAAAGTCTTGGTCTATTATTATGGAGCATATATATTTTTCCTTCCCGCGTATCCGACACAAAAACCTTTCCTGTCGCATCCACGGTAACATCATTTAAAAACACCGCCCTATCGATTTTTATCTGGTTGATCACATTCCCGGTAATAATATCAATCACCACCACCTCATTGATATCCGCCACATATAACTGATCCTTATACAAAGCCATTCCCTTTGGTGCGTTCAACCCTTCCACCCAGGTCGCATTTTTCAGGCTGCCATCCATGTTCAAAATCGCAATCCCACCTTTTCCATCAGCAGCAGAACCATCACCATCAATCAAGGAAACAAAAAGTTCATTACGTTCTGGAACATATAGAACAGACTCTGGAACAGGTAACTGTTCTTTAGACTCCCATAAGGGCGCCAATTTAGCCTGCCCATGAGATAGCATGAATGATCCTAATAAAGAAGAACATAATAAAGCAGCGGAAAGAAATAAAGATCTCATAGTTAAAATGTTTGTTTTCACTAAATTAACAAATTAATGCAAGAAAAGTTCAACCTCCCTATTTCACATTAACCCAATCGAAAATTAATATTCTATTAACGCAAGAAACTTCAGGTAAACCCCTGTATTTACAGCTACTAACTAATTATTAAACTCTAATTATTATAATATGCTTGAAGCACTTTGGATCCTCATCAACTTGGCCTTAGTCTTTTATGGATTTTACCTTACGATAAAATCAATTGGCTATCTCTATAAAGCAAAAGGTGTTTTTCCTGCTGTAGTTCTAGGGATATACATATTGTCTCTCTTTGCTCACCAAATCGAAAGTGAAGATCAAAAATACGAAATCAAAAATCTTACGTTCAGCATTAAAAACCGGGACCAACTACTAGAAAACAATTTGGTTACAAAGGTTATACTGCGTATCAGTAGTAAAGATGGCCAAACCAATCTTCTGCTTTCTAAGAATGGACTAGTACCTGGATTGGATTATGAAATCGAAAGCGTAACATTATACCCAGACCACATTCAATTGAATGTTTTGAAAAGCTGGAAGATATAATTGGCCTCAATTTGATAACCCATTCAAAAA
This sequence comes from Sphingobacterium tenebrionis, assembly GCF_037126265.1. Classification (NCBI taxonomy): domain Bacteria; kingdom Pseudomonadati; phylum Bacteroidota; class Sphingobacteriia; order Sphingobacteriales; family Sphingobacteriaceae; genus Sphingobacterium; species Sphingobacterium tenebrionis. Next base: position 160,245 of record NZ_JAYLLN010000001.1, on the reverse strand, counting down.
ATTATAAGGTAAACATCAATAAATAAAGATTATTTATTAATTTCATTCCTTATAATTTACCCATTCATCCTAAACTTAATGGAGAGCATAAAACCTTTCTTAGACGAGCATTTTCTATTACAGAGCAGCATTGCAGAAGAACTATATCATCAGTATGCCAAGGATCTACCCATCATAGATTACCATAACCACCTACCACCCGATCAGGTTTCGGGAGCCCATCAGTTTGAAAACATTACCCAGGCTTGGCTTTATGGCGATCATTATAAATGGCGGGCAATGCGTGCGAATGGGGTCAATGAACATTATATCACCGGCGAAGCTTCGGATATAGAAAAATTCCAGAAATGGGCCGATACGGTTCCTTATACCATGCGGAACCCTTTATATCATTGGACCCATCTGGAACTACAGCGCTATTTTGATGTGCAGGAAACTTTGCACTCTAAAAACGCAGAAAGCATCTTCCATTCTTGCAATGAAAAATTAAGAGATCCCGCATATAATGTGCACGGCCTGTTGAATAAGTTGAATGTGGAGGTAATCTGTACCACAGATGATCCGATCGATAGCCTGGAATTCCATCAATCATATGCTCAGCATCCATCTTGCTTCAAGATGTTTCCTGCTTTCCGACCGGACAAGGCGATGAGCCCGGAGCATCCGGAGAACTTTAACCAATATGTCGACCGCTTGGGCGAGGTTAGCAACCTGGAGATACAGAATTTCCAGGAATTCCTGGATACCCTAAAGGCTAGGCATGATTATTTTGCAGCCAATGGCTGTTGCCTTTCCGACCATGGCTTGAGCCACCTCTATGCGGAGGATTATACAGATGAGGAAATCGCCAGGATATTCCAAAAGGTCAGGGGCGGATCTCACTTGATGCACGACGAGATCAACAAGTTCAAATCGGCCCTGTTGGTGCATTTTGCGGCTTGGGATTACGAAAAAGGTTGGGTACAGCAGTTCCATGTGGGTGCTTTCCGGAATACCAATACTTGGGCATTGAAGAATTTAGGTCCAGATACGGGGTTCGATAGTATTGGAGATTACAAACAGGGAGAGGCCATGGTGCGCTTTTTCGGAAATATGGCTGCCCGGGAACAGCTCGGAAAAACCATCATCTATAACCTGAATCCATCCGATAATGAGCTGTTCGCGGCGATGGCCGGGAATTTCAATGATGGCGACATCATCGGAAAAATGCAGTTCGGATCCGGTTGGTGGTACAACGACCAAAAAGAAGGGATGACCAGACAGATCAATGCCCTTTCCAATATTGGCCTATTGAGCCGCTTTGTGGGTATGCTGACAGATTCCAGGAGTTTCCTTTCCTTCCCTCGACATGAATATTTCAGACGTTTGCTCTGCAATATCTTCGCGGAGGACATCAAAAATGGCGAATTACCGCATGATATGCCATGGATCGGAAAAATGATCCAGGATATCTGTTATTATAATGCCAAATCCTATTTCCCGTTCCAGGGTTAGGATCTTTCCAGGTTGAGCCATTTAGGAACTTCAGGGGCAATATAAGCATCCATTTTATCCAAAAGATCATGGATATTGTTGGCATAGAGCAACATGTCCTGGTTTTCCTTTTTCAAGAACCCTGCATCCACCATATGTTTGATGAACTGGATAAGATGATCGTAGAATCCATCCACATTCAATAGCCCGACGGGTTTTTGATGCAGTCCCAATTGCCCCCAGGTCAGCATTTCGAAGAGTTCTTCCATGGTACCGAATCCTCCGGGCAGCGCAATAACCGCATCGCACAGGTTATTCATCTTTGCTTTACGTTCGTGCATGGTATCCACTTCGATCAGTTGGCTGATTCCGGTATGACCTATCTCCTTGCTGTTCAGAAATTTTGGGATCACACCGACCACCTGACCGCCATTCTCCATCACGCTATCCGCAATTCCGCCCATCAAACCTACTCTTCCACCGCCGTAAACCAATTGAATGCCCTTTTCGGCAAATACCTTCCCCACCATGCGCGCAGATTCCATATATACTTTTTCGTGGCCTTGACTTGAGGCACAGAACACCACAATCTGTTTTAATTTCATGCTGCAATCTAGCAATTTTATCAAAATAAAAGGCCGGAGGCGGGGAGCCAACGACCTTTATTAACTAAACATTGAAACAAAATCTTAATTTGCCCTATTGGTTTCCTCGTTGTTCGATTCCTTCTTGCGGAATTGTTGTTTCAGGTTACCAAACTTATAGGTATATGTCAATCGCACTGTCTGGTTATCATTATATTGCCTAAAAGTGGATTGGAATTCATTGAAATCTGTACTAACCGTATTTTTGTTCGTACGGAAAATATCGGTCACTGCCAATTTCAGGGAACTGCGTTGGTCCTTGAAATTATAGTTCATCCCAGCATCGATGTTCCATCTACCGTGAATCTTGTACACATTGTATAGGAATGGTGTGCTGCCGTTAAAGCTCAATTCTGCCGATAGGGCGCTGTTAATCTTAAAGGTATGCATACTGTTTGCTTGGATAAAGAAGGAACCAAGGTCTGCATAATGCCCCGCGATAGGCCCTTTAAAGTGCATGTAAATACCGGTAAAGTTATTGTTCATCGTCCAGAACTTACCAACCCGATATGGGGCATTGATGTTGATATAAGAGGTGCTTGTTTTCGCCAAGTTATCCCTGGTGATCCATGTTTCGTTGGTAATTGAATCCTGGCCTAGACTTTCCACCATCGCATCGTTCGTGATATCGGTACCTAAGGTAAAGTTGAACATCTGCATCAGGGTATAGGTCAATGTCAATCCATGCGTATACTGTGGTTTTACATAAGGGTTACCTTCCTGGTAAGTCAACTTATCAATATAATAACGGAAAGGATTCAAGAACCTATAATTCGGTCTGGTGATCTTTTTCGCATAGCCAAAGTTAAGGATATGGTTCTGACTGATGTTATACCCTACATTTGCAGAAGGGAACAGGTCAAAATAATCCCGTTTTACGCGGTTGTTCTTGGTTACGGAATTACCATCCGAAATGGTATATTCTCCGCGTAAACCTGCTTTCAACGACCATTTTCCGATGGCTCTGCTATAATCCGCATAGGCGGCTGCAATCTGTTCGGTATAGATGAACAGGTTCGAGCGATTGGCGATGTCTACCCAGTCCCCAGCCTGCGTTAAGGAATCAAACTGCAGGTTATTATCGGATTTTACATTACTGTATTTCAGTCCGGTTTCTATTTTACCCTTTCCAACGATTTTCTCTAAATCTAATTTGGCCACATAGATATCGATGGCCGATGGCATGGCTGAACGTTCTTTTTGAACAGGATAATAAAGACTGCCATCCGGTCTTTCGGTTCTATAGATATAATCATTGTCGTTGCTGTTCTTGAACATGCTCCAATCAAAATCGAATACCAACCTGCTACCTAATGTATCCAATTTATACTCGTTGTTAAAGTTGGTCGAGTATCTGTTGAAACGATTATCACTGATGGCGGTGGTTCTTAGGATAGAATCTACGACCGAAGGGTTTTTGGAAATATCGGTATTGGAAATATTCTCACTGATCTCCTCGTTATTGTTTCCGGTGAACTGGAGCATCATGGTATTCCTGTTGGAAGTCTTCTGCTCCACGCCGAATCTATAATTGTGGTTCTTTTCGGTTTCCACCAAGAAAGCCTCCTGATTAAAATCGGTGGAAACATTGCCATTGGCGATGGTGCGTTCCAGATCAAGATCAAATTGACGTTTGTTCTGGGTATAGGCATAAGAACCGAACAAGGTGGTATTGTTCTTTTTATAGTTGAGGTTTAAGCTGGAGTTCCCACGGTAGTGTTCTCCTTTGGCGCCACTCACCAAGAATGTTCCATTAAATCCTTCTAAATTGTTCTTTTTCATCACGATATTGATAGAGCCTACCGCACCTTCCGCATCATCTTTTGCGGAACGTGTGGTACTTACTTCCACACTTTTGATCATACTACCATCGGTAGATTTCAGGAAAGTAGCCAATTGCTCTCCCGTCATAAAGGTTTGTCGCCCATCGATGGTAATTGTTACACCTTGCTGTCCCATTAATTGCAGATTATCGTCCTTATCGACGCTTACCCCTGGCGCTCTTTTCAAGACCTCCAAGGCATTGTTACCTGCAGCAACGGTGGAATTCTCCACGTTAAGGACCAGTTTTCCATTTTTGCTCTGAACCATGGGAACTTGTCCCTGAACCGTTACGGCTTCAATAGCTTGGCTCTGTGGACTCAATTGGATAGTAGGCACCTGGATATTTTTATCTCCCAATTCAAAAACGGACGATTTTGTCACGGCAAAACCTACCGATGTCACTTGGATGTAATAGCTTCCTTTAGGGGCTTTTAATATACTGTAATCGCCATTCTCATCGGTTACTGCCGTCTTGATCAGCACGTTTGCTGATGACGACATCAGGTAAACCGAAGCGGAGGCTACTGGTTGATTGCTTGCATTGATGACTTTGCCCTTTACATCCGCATCCTGCATGCCCGCAAATGATTGGCCTATCATCCCGACAAGCATCAAAATAAAGAGGGTAATTGTTCTTCCCATGGTTAGTTTTTATATGTTTTCAAAGTTTGGTTTTATTTAATAGACGAAGCTTCCTTTCTATAGGTTGCTTCGTCTATGTTATTTTTTTGTTTAGCTATTACGCTGAGCGTCCCGGATCTGTTTCTTAACCTCATCCTGCGCTTCTTTGATCTGCTTGAAGGCCTCTCTCTGCGCTTCTTTTGCTTCTTTCTGCGCTTCCTTCAAGGCTTCCTTAGCTTCTCGCTGTGCCTCTTTAACGGCATCTTCTGCTTCTTCTTTGGCATCTTTCCCCGCTTCTTCCGCCTCTTCTTTAGCGTCTTCTAAAGCTTTTAAACGCTCTTCTTCCATTTTCTTCACACAACGCAATCCCGCTTTGGTCATGATCCATTCTGAAAGTTTCTCGCCTTCATTGTTCGGACAGTCATAAGCCCAAATATCCTGCACCTTGTTTTCTACATTGTCGTTGATCATCACTTTTGTACCGATTGGTAGGAACATTTTGATGCTCACGTGCTGATCCCTAATGATCGGTTGTTTAAGGATCGAGAAATGGCTGTCGAAAAGGATATTTTCTCCGTTTTGTTGCACTTGGTATTTAATCTGGGAAGCACGTGCTGATGCATCACCATAACTGTTTCCTCTCGAAAAATAATTGTACTGCATATAAGGCGCCTTCAAGGAATCAATGGCTTCGAAACGGATTCCGATATTGTCCCTTAATACCCCGGATATGGTTTTTCCATTCCTGGTCACCTCAAATTTATTGGATCTGAAATCCTCATCCGAAGCTTTGATCACTCGAACATCATTTAAGGAAATGGTATACTGGACTTTTTTCTCCAATGGTTTTTCCACACTGATCGTACTTTCCTCTTTAAATTCCTGATTCGTAACGATCACCATATATAGGATCACGATGATGGAACCTACCCAAGCGGCAAACATGGAAACACTTGCATAATTATTCAATGGACTTCCTTTGAACAATACCCTTAACATCAGGAAGAAAAAGGCCAAGAAAGGAATACCGATAGCTAAAAATCCTGCTGTTATCGCGATGAATGCAGAGGTTGGCTCCAATATTTCCAACGGTGGAAAGTAGATGTCATTATCATATCCCATGATGTTCAGTACATTGAACACCCAGAAGATGAACAGACCAACAACGGTCGCTCCAGACACAAACAAACCAATGGATGCAAATATCTTACCTATAAGCGAGAAGGATCTACCTATCACATCACCTGCCGAACGTGCTCCTCGATTAAACTGCTCGCCGGCGCCCGAAAAATTTTCGCGTACATTCTTCATCTCTTCATCGAACGATTTCTTGAAGTTATGCAGGTTTGCCTGCTCCCCACGCATCGCCAATTTATCTGCCCGTGTTAATGCTTTCGGCATGACCGCCCATAGTACAAAGTATAATAACACCCCTGATCCTCCGAAAAGGAAAAACAGAATGAAGATGATCCTTACCCATTTCGATTCGATGTTGAAATATTGCGCCAAACCGCTACATACCCCACCGAAAACCTTATCGTCCATGTCGCGCATCAATCTTTTCGACATGGTATAATTCGCAAAGCTCGATTCGTTATCAACGGGCTCTTCTTGTGTAGCATTCGGCTCTTCTGCAAAAGTAGGCTCTCCCTCCGCTTGGAATGTGTTCGCTTCAGTACGTGCTTCCGAACGGTTTTCGTTCTGGATTTCATCCTCTAATTCCGAATCGAAATCACTTACGCGTCCCATTTGGGCGATGACTTCATTGACATCTTCCATATTGATGACTTCCTTACGCCCGCTATGGATGCGCTCGGAAAACATTTCAGCAATACGGTTTTCGATATCTTCCAGGATTTCTCGGCTATCCTCTGATTTTCCAAAGTGCCTCTTGATCTCGATCATGTAGGCCCTTAGGGTCTCGTATGCATCCTCCTCTATGTGGAAAACGATACTATTTATATTAATGATGATGGTCTTGTTCATGACAGTATTTAGTTAATAGTTTAGATTATATTTCACGGTTAGCAATCGATATCTCCACGGCAAACAGTAATTCCTTCCAGGTGATATCCAGTTTCTTCAACACTTCCAATCCTTCGGAAGTAATCTGGTAGTACTTTCTTGGTGGACCTGATGTAGACTCCTGCCAACTATAACTCAACAAGCCATTGTTCTTCAACCTCGTCAATAGTGGATAGAGCGTCCCTTCAACCACCAACAACTCTGCCTTCTTCAATTCGGCAATGATGTCTGAGGCATATATTTCTCCCCGAGAAATTATGGATAGAATACAGTACTCCAGTATTCCTTTCCTCATTTGGGTTTGTGTATTTTCTGCTATCATAACAATACAAAGATATATCCTTTGGATGGTACTTTGCAATACATAGTACTATAAAAATTTAAAATACATATATAATTACCTGATTTACAGCGTAATAATTTTTAAATAAAAAGATTAAGAAAATGTAATCATTATAAAAAATAACTGAAAAGACTTTTTATTACGAGATATTAATCCGACTTTAGGCATAATGAACTGGCTTATAAATTACGCATGGGCAATTCTTTGGGCAATAATCATGATGACGTTGCTATTGTTGCCACCCGACAACCTACCATCAGGCAATTACTTCCCCGGTTTTGACAAATTGGTACACACTGGCTGTTTTTATTTATTGACAACCTTAATATTATTTGGAAGAGTCATAGACACGAAACGAAGAGCTGGAAAATGGAAAACCTTTTTCATCGCCTTGATATCCGCTTCTTTCTTTGCGTTCTTAACGGAAGGTGCGCAGATGTATTTCACCAATAGCAGACATGCAGAGTGGTGGGATGTTTTTGCGGATTATGTAGGTATTGGGATGGCTCTATTCAGCTATCTACTGTTGTACAACCGTCGGGCACAATACGATTAAGCCTTAGCGATACATAACACCGAGAATTTAGTGCTTGGATAGGTGGCCTGAAGAGTTTCTAAAGCCGAACTAAGCGTAGCTCCTGTGGTCAATACATCATCCAATAGGATATACTCCTTACCGGAAAGCAGCTTATTGGGCAGTACTTCGAATACCCCCTCTACATTTTTCATGCGTTCGTATCTAGAAAGCAAGGTCTGTGTTTTGGTATGGACTTTCCTTTTCAGGATGTTGGTATGAATTGGAATCCCGCTTATTTGATGCAAACCCTTGGCAAATTCTTCGGTTTGATTATACCCCCGCCATTTTCTTTTTTTGGGGTGCAAAGGTATGGGGATAAAGGCCTCCATATCCTTCAAGAAACCATCTTCCATCAGTATTTCAGCATAACGCTTTCCCAAGAATAATCCTACTTTGGGTTTATTTCCGTATTTCAGGTGATAGAGCAATGCTTCTACACGGCTAGAGGCATTCAAATGCAGCATGGCAGCTGCCTTGACTAAAGGCACTCTGCCCTTTAACTGTTGTATACATGGATTGTTAGGATCTTTATGGAATTGGGTAAAAGGGAGGTGGAATAGGCATTTTGTACAAATAAACTCTTCCTGAACGACCAATAAGGCTGAACAGACATGACACTGTTCAGGAAAGAATTAATGGAAAAATGCCTGAAAATAGTTTGTTAACAACTGCATGCGCTATCTTTTCAGAAAGCTAGGTATCTGTTATGAAATCCCTATTGAACAGGTATTAACTTATTTTTAAGCTTGATCAACAGCTTCGGTGTTATCCTTTTCCTTGATCGCCAATTGACCACAGGCGGCATCTATATCCTTTCCACGACTACGGCGTACATTGGTGATGATTCCCTGCTTTCTAAGGTATTCAGCGAATTGATCGATCTTATCCGCTTCGGCATTTAAGAAGTCTGCCAAGGCGATGGGGTTGTATTCAATGATATTCACCTTACAAGGAACGTGCTTACAGAATTTCGCTAACTCTTTGGCATCTTCCAGTTCATCGTTAAAATTGTTGAAAACGATATATTCGAAGGTAATGGGGTTTTTGGTCTTCGCATAGAAGTACTTGAGTGCATCTGCCAAGGCCGCCAAACTGTTCTGCTCGTTGATCGGCATGATCTCGTTGCGTTTCTTATCGTTGGCCGCATGTAGGGAGAGCGCCAAATTGAAGCGTACTTCATCATCGCCCAACTTCTTGATCATCTTGGCTATTCCCGCTGTGGATACGGTAATGCGTTTAGCTGCCATGTTCAGCCCATCGGGAGCTGTAATCCGCTCTACCGACTTCATCATGTTGCTGTAGTTCAACAAAGGTTCACCCATCCCCATATACACGATGTTCGTCAATGGGTGGTTATATTTCTCCTCCGCTTGTTTAGCAATCAATACCACCTGATCGTAAATTTCATCTGCATTGAGGTTTCTTTTGCGATCCATATACCCCGTAGCGCAGAATTTGCAGGTTAAGCTACAGCCTACTTGGGAGCTCACACAGGCGGTCATCCGATCGTCTGCAGGAATAAGGACCCCTTCGATAACATTGTTATCATACAAAGTAAAGCTGCTTTTAATGGTTTTATCAGAACTGATTTGTGATTGGCGTACTTTTACGGCATTGATGGCGAATCGTTCCTTCAATTTATCCCGCAAAGGCTTGCTCAAATTGCTCATGTCATCAAAATCGGTACAGGATTTTTGCCAAAGCCATTCATAAATCTGCTTTGCACGAAAGCCCTGCTCGCCCATTTCTACCAGTGCATCTTTGAGTTGTGCCAAACTCAAACTTCTAATATCTACCAATTTAATTGCTTTTTCCACGCTACAAAGATACGTCAAAAATTATTCCTTATTCAAAAACTTGTTTTTTCTGTTCTTGCGGAACTTTTTTATCAAGGCAACGGCTAAACCAACAACGATTAAGACCGGCCATAATCCTACGATACCCAAAGCCAAGGTTTCGATCAGATTCCATCCAAAAACAAAGGAATCCTTCAATCTCGACCAGAAAGAGTTGCTACCCATTGGCAGATTGGCATTATATTCAAATAGATTGATGTTGATGCTGGAATAATCCACCTGACCACCCAGATTCCTTAATAAACCTTCCGAGCTATCGATCTCCTCTTGTAACAAACGGATCTGCTCCTGTATTTCTAACAGGTCCTTCACGGACTTTGCCGATGCTACCATTCCTTGGTACCGCGCTAGGTATGCCCTTTTGCTTTTCAAGCGGGATTCCACATCATAATACAGGATAGAAACATCCTCAGAGGTCATGCTCTTGGAGGTGATTTTGTCCTTCCCATTTTCCAGGTTGCCCATAAAGGCATCCAATTGTTTGGAAGGAACGCGGATCACCAGGTTATAAGTGGTCAATTCATCCCGGTTGGATGTGGAGGATTCCTGCTCATAATAGCCACCCATCTTCTTCAACAAAACATCCAGGTTCTTTTTACTTGCTTGAATATCTTTGGATTCTATGGATAGATCACCTCTACGGATGATTTTAAGCTGTTGGTTCACGGGGTTTACAGGGTTTGCTGCAGCATCTACCGCTGCTCCTGCAGCAACATCAGCGGCAGCAACTTCTGGAGCTTCTGCATAATCAGCCTGTTTACTGGTCGATACCTCCGAAACGAGCGCCTCTTCCGAATGCTCCATGCTTCTATTACAGCCTACTGCAAACAGCAACATGCTCAAGGGTAAGATTAAAAATATTTTTTTCATGGCTATGAGTTTAGGCTAGGATGCGTTTCTTCCAACAATTCCATAAAGAATCCTAAAATAAAAAAGCCCTCCAGTCATTTTCATCCTAGAGGGCATTGCTATAACAATGTGATTTGTTTATTTATCCACCGCAGCTCTAACCTTTGGTGCAATCTGATTGCCATAGAATTCAATGGCTTTCATCATTTTGCTATGGTCAGGGCTACCCACATCCATATGGGCAGAGAACCTGGTCAAACCGAAGGTTTCCTGCATCTGTAGGATCTTCTCTACCGACTCATTCACATCGCCTACGATCAAGTGGCCATGTCTTGAACGACCATAATCATACTGCGATTTTTGGTAAGCAGGCCATCCCCTAGAAGCTCCGATCCTATTCATCTGAGCGGAATAGAATGGGTAATAACAATCGGCAATCTCCTTGCTGTCTTCTCCAAAGAAAGAATGCATATGCACACCTACCTGGAAATTCGCCATATCATGGCCGTTATCCTGATAAGCTTGTTCATACACTTCAAACAAAGGTTTGAAATTGATCGGCGAACCACCGATGATGGCAAACATAACAGGAAGACCTAAGCGTCCGGCACGGATAACAGATTCTGTGGTACCACCTACAGCTACCCAAATTGGCATGCTGTTGTTCACCGGTCTTGGGTAAATGGTCTGATTCACCAGACTTGCGCGGTGTTTTCCGGTCCAATTAACCGTTTCCGATTTATTCAGACGAAGCAAAAGCTCCAATTTTTCTTCAAACAGGGAACTGTAATCTTTCAGATCATAGCCGTAAAGCGGAAATGATTCGATAAAAGATCCGCGTCCCGCCATGATTTCAGCACGGCCATTGGAGATCAGATCCACCGTTGCGAAATCCTGGAATAATTTCACGGGATCGGCTGAGCTCAATACCGAAACAGCACTTCCCAATTTGATTTTTTTGGTCACGGAAGCTGCCGCTGCCAAAATGATTTCCGGAGATGCCACCGCATAATCAGCACGGTGATGCTCGCCCATTCCAAAGAAATCCAAACCAACTTCATCCATCAATTTGATCTCTTCGATTATTTCCTGCATGCGATCTTGCGCAGCTTGTATTTTTCCTGTCTGTGGATCTATTTGCAAATCCCCAAACATTCCTATTCCTAATTCTAACATAATTTGCTCCTATTTTATACTACAAAAATAGGGAGTACAAACCCCCTATTCCTTGATGTATGATAAGAAAGAATACCCTTAGGTAAGAAAGATTACCCGTGGATATATTCTTTGGTTCCATAAGATTGGATCAGCTCCCCTTCAAAGTCCAACCATTCTTTCCAACGTTTGTCCACATCGACATCCGTGCTGTATTTTCGGGCAAAGTTGAGAAAGGTGGTGTAATGATTAGCTTCGGATACCATCAGGTCATGGTAGAAGGTTGCCAATTCCTGGTCTTCAATATTTTTGGACAACACCCGGAACCTTTCACAGCTGCGGGCTTCGATCATGGCGGCAAACAATAAGCGATCGATAAAAGCCATGTTTCTGGATCCATCCTTTTTGGCAAATTTCATCAATTGACCTACATAATCGTCCTTGCGCTCGCGGCCCAAGGTATATCCCCTAGCTTTGATGATTTCGATCACCATTTTAAAATGTTCCATTTCTTCGATGGCAATTGCAGTCAGTTCATGCACCAGATCTTCAAATTCAGGGTTCTGGGTGATCAGGGTGATGGCATTGGATGCCGCCTTCTGTTCACACCACGCATGATCTGTCAATATTTCGCTTAGATTCGATTCTGCAATATTTGCCCAACGGGGATCTGTTAATAGTTTAAGTCCTAACATAGCCTGTTCAATATAAATTACAAAGGTAGTAAATTAAGCTTTATAGAATTAATTTACTCATTTTTGTAGAATGGAAAATCGTTTGCTCGTTATTGGTCTGGTATGGCCAGAACCAGACTCTTCTGCCGCTGGTTGGAGGATCCTCCAACTGATCGAAATATTCCGGGAGCAGGGATTTGAGATCCATTTTGCCTCTGCGGCCAGTAAAAGCGAACATTCCTATCCATTGGAAAAACTGGGTATACAGGGACAGGCCATCCTCTTGAACGACGACTCCTTTGATGCGTATGTACGAGATTTGAAACCTGATTATGTGATGTTCGATCGATTTATGGTGGAAGAACAGTACAGCTGGCGAATACGGGAAAATTGTCCGCAAGCGATCCATATCCTGGATACGGAAGATCTTCACTTTTTAAGACAGGCGAGGCAGGATGCCTTCAAAAAAGGAAAGGAATTAGATGAGCTTTCTTTATATTCCGATCTTGCCAAGCGAGAGATCGCCAGCATCTATCGTTCGGATCTTTCCATTATCATTTCAGCATATGAAATGACCCTATTAATCCAACAGTTTCATATTCCGGAATCCCTACTGGTCTATCTTCCATTATTAAACCGGGATTACATCCCTGACAATGAACTCCCGTCTTTCGAGGAAAGGAAGGATTTTATGTTTATTGGGAATTTCATCCATGAGCCGAATTGGCGGACGGTTTTGGAATTAAAGCGGATCTGGCCTTCGATCAGGAAAAGACTTCCTCAGGCTGAACTGCATATCTATGGGGCATATCCCAGCCAAAAGGTTTGGGAACTAAATAAACCTTCTTCCGGTTTTATTATTAAGGGAAGGGCAGAATCTGCTTTAGAAACCATGAAAGGTTATCGGGTCTTGTTAGCTCCGATTCCCTTTGGGGCCGGGCAAAAAGGTAAGTTCATGGATGCACTGGCTACCCAGACGCCCATTGTTACGAGTGCGATTGGCGCAGAAGGCATGCTTATCGAGGGGAATTGGCCAGGGTTTATCTGTAAGGAAGATGATGAATTTGTAGAACGATCCATTGAATTGTATAGTCAGGTGGATACTTGGAGAAGTGCGCAGGATCGAGGACAGCATTTAAGTGAGCTATGGAAAGCAAAGCAAGATAAAAAACAATTGCTAAATGTTTTGCTTCCTATCAAGGATAATCTAGAAATACATCGCGCAAGGAATTTTGTAGGGCAGATACTATGGAGCAATCAATTTGCTGCCAGCAAATACATGTCTCTTTGGATCGAAGCCAAAAATGGGAAGAAAAAATGAAGCCGTATCATGTTAAAATGATACGGCTTACGTTCTCATATTAAGTTTAATCTTAACGTCTTTTAAATTCGTATTTCGTGGTTTTACCATTCGTTACGTTTTCCATGCTGAATTTCACAATGGTAGTGATAATATTTTCCTTGATGGTATAAGTAACGCCATCAAAAATCATAGTTTTCGAGTTTGGCATTTCATATGGATAAGATTTCGCTCCATCTTGACCCATCATGATGTAGGTATACCCATCCTTATTGAAATTCATATACTGTGGATCTTTTACCAAGGTATCTCTAAAGACCTCTTTACCGTCCACAAATTCTGTTCTTACCACATCCTCCCATTGGTTGGAACGGATGATGTTCTGAGCGGTATCTCGGCCGATATTATCAATAGTATCTTCACTACAAGAAGCTAAACCGAAAGCCACTAAACCCAATATCATTAACTTTTTCATAATTATGCTGCTATTTTCTAACATTTATCTATTACTCCAAGCCATACTTTCCAATCATTATGCCAATAAATGTTAAAACGGGAAAATAATCTCCTAATTGAACTTCCGAAGGTTACCCGCATTTTTATTATATTTAAACTAATGAAGCCATTAAGATGGTATTAATCACCTTTCTATGGAAAAACTCCTGCATTATTTCATTGTTCTGGTTTGGTTATTCAATGGTCTATATTGTAAAATATTTAACCAGGTGTCGCGACATCAGGAGATCGTTGGTGAGATCCTATCAAAGGAACATGCAAGGACTTTAACCATTATTATTGGCTCTATGGAAATCCTACTGGGCATTTGGATTTTTTTCAGAAAATATCCTAAACCCACAGCCATCTTTCAGATCATTTTAGTCCTCGGCATGAATGTAATTGAATTTTTCCTAGTGCCGAATTTGTTGTTATGGGGTAGGTTCAATTTGGTTTTTGCCATACTTTTTGCAGGTTTGATCTATTTAGAAGCGTTTGTACTACCGGCTTCCCCACATCAGAAAGGCTATGGGAAACTCCAATAATCAGCAAATTGCCATGCAGGCCAATTTGGAACAGACCCTTGTTCTCACTTTTGCCGTTCCTGCCGAAGAGCTTCTTAACTACATACCAGAACCGCTGTCACTGGACATTTACGATAATAAATGGGCGTTTTTGGCGGTCGCCTTAGTAAAGACCAAGCACTTAAGACCAAAGGGATTTCCAAAATTCCTTGGAAGAAGTTTTATCTTAGTTGGTTATCGAATTTTTGTCCGGTATACCACGCAAGAGGGGAAAAACCTCCGCGGGCTTTATATCCTTGGATCTGCGACAGATAGCCGCTTAATGGAAATCATGGGAAACCTATTGACCAATTATCATTATAAGCACATGGACATACAATGGGAAGAACAAGCCAATCAAACGCTTGTACATTCCTCAAAACAACGACTAAAGATCAAATTTCCAACGCATATCCATGATCCGAAGCTGCCTGTGGATTCTCCCTTCCCAGATTGGAAAACAGCAAGACGCTATGCTGGTCCTCTACCCTTCACTTTTTATATTAACAAAGAAAATAAGGAGATCCAAATCGTAGAAGGAAAAAGAACAGATTGGATTCCGAACCCCATCCACATCCAGCATTATGAAATTGGATTTCTTGATGATTACATTCCCGGAAAAAAGATATTGGCCAGTGCGTTCAGCATTACCAATATCCCCTATTATTGGAAGAAAGGAAGGGTTGAAAAATGGGGCTAGAAAGAGGACGATTTCAAGGGATCAAAAACATCATTTATTTCAATTGGCACTTTTATATTATTTTCCTGCTGATGGTAATAGGTGGAATAAATATCCTGCCCATCATACCATTTCCTTACGCGGTCTATTTAAAGGTTTTTTTATGGATATCCACCTTATCCACTTTGGTATCATTGATTGTTTCTTGGTTGCTGTATGACCGATCTGATCTCTATCGCTTCCATTTTATAAAAGATCTTACGGGTCTCCAGGTTTTAAATATCCATGCAGGTTTTGATGAAAGCAGTGCTATCCTAAAAGAAAAATCTCCCTCCACATTAGTCATTGCTGATTTTTATGACCCCCAAAAACATACCGAAATCTCTATTAAAAGAGCTCGAAAAATTTATCCAAACAGTGAAGATTGTATTCCAATAAAAAGCAATCAGCTTCCGTTCGAAAACAATTATTTTGATCGGGTATTTTTAATATTTTCAGCGCATGAAATCCGGAATCGGGAAGAAAGGAAAAAATTTTTAAAAGAACTTCTACGCATTCTACATCCTGATGGCGAAGTTCTCCTCTTGGAACATCGGAGAGATTGGAAGAACTTTTTGGTTTATAACATAGGTTTCTTTCATTTCTATTCGGAAAAAGAATGGCTAAACAACTTTAAGCAAGCAGGATTTAAGCTCGTAGAGAAGCAAGGAATCCATCAATTGATTACAGCTTATAAATTTAAAAAAAATGGAAGTACAGCTTAAAATAGTTGGAATAGTTCAAATCCTATTGGCCATTATCCATCTTTTTTTTCCAAGGAAATTCGATTGGAAAAATGAGCTACATAAATTAAGTCTTTTGAACCAACAGATGATGCAGGTGCATACTTTTTTTATCGCATTGACTGTTTTTTTGATGGGCATACTGAATCTTAGTTCTGCCGAACTGCTGATCAGCACGGAGCTTGGAAAACGGATCTGTTTAGGTATGGGCATCTTTTGGTTATTCAGATTAGGGATCCAATTTTTTGGTTATTCTTCCTTGTTATGGCGAGGAAAACGAGTCGAAACCAGCATTCATATCCTATTTATTTTCACCTGGATATATTTTACGTATGTGAATTTTAACGTCTTTTTTAAGGCTCTTTAATTGCATTAGCTGTTTGACCATATGCCCTTAATTAAATTTTAAAAAATTAGGTTGAAATATTTCGAAAAATATTCTTACGTTAGCATTATATTGTAGCTAAGTAACCACAAGTTCGACAAGCTTCAATAGCCAAACCATTATCGGCAAAATTTATGAAACAGCTAAGTTTAAGAGCAAACTCTCTAGGGGAGTTAATTAAAAAGCGTAAATTCTTACAAATGATCTTATTGATCGGTGCCTTGGTATTAACCATGATGTTGACCATTCTTCACCTATACTTTTTCAAAAATGATATGATCAGTTTTCCGGTCATGTTAGCAGCCGCTCTTTTTACACTTCTGCCTGCTTATAAGCGCTTGGGAGAGATCAATACGGAAATTAAATCACGCACGGACGCGCGTAGAATCTAGAATTAGGGTTATTAAAATCGTTACTCTATACCCTTAAAATAAAGGGCCTTTTCTTTTTCATTGGTTCCTTCTCCAGCATACCAAAGTGGCACCAAAGTCAATACGCGATGCCCACTGTTATAGCTATATCGGAATTTTCTTGCTGATGTACTCCAAATAAGGGAATTTGGAATATTTTTAGACAATTTAATACGCAGCTCATTATTGTCCATAAAATCAAACTCCGCTTCCACATCTCCGTTTACCAATGCTTTATTACCGACCATATCCACAGAAAAAGATGGCCCTGCATCCATGGTTTCAAAAATATCATTTTTAATTTCTGCACGTTGAAAAGTCTGTTCGCGAAGTTCGTTGGATTTCTTTCCGAAAAGCGGAAAACCCCTCAAATTTTCTTTCAGTCGAAGATCCGCACCACTCCCTTCAAAAATTTCCATTCCTTTGGGATCCATATTCACTTCAAACGAAAAAGGTTCATTGACCTCAAAATGTAAATAATCACCTTCCTGTTTCAACTTCCCCTTTAACGCCTTCATGTTCTGGTCCGTGATAATGGAAAACTTATCCTCTTCATAAAAAATTCCCATAGCCCAGAGATCATGCTCATCCGTATAATTCATTCGGATACTCGAGGAAAGTTTATTCCCCTCTACCTTCCAGATCACCTCCTTATTGCTAAAAGCATCCGTTTCTGCCACCCACTTCACCTCCTTATCCTTAATCTTTAAATAATCCGGATTTTTCAGAACGTCAGACTCCATATCCGTGGAGATCATTCCAAACTGATCAATCTGTACCGTTTTTTTTATCGGATCTACCGTTACCACCGCTTTTGGCGCAAAAAGGCTTGGTTGCTCCACCATAAAGAAGCTCCCAATCAACAAGAATATCAGTTTAATCTCAATCATATTGCGATGCCAGGAACTGTTGCCAGCTTTCCAATAATCGATTCGCTTCCTCTATCTCCTGAGCATCCACTTCCCCGATCCGATGGGCAGTAGTTAATTTTGCCTCTTTATCCTGATAGCTGATCTGGAACATAAGTTCCTTCCTATCCCACATATAATCATATAAAATGGCCAATCCCTTAGCATTTGGCTCAAGGTAATTGGCCAGATCTTTCAACATGGATATCATCGGGATACTTTCATGATAGTTCTCACTGAACTGCAACACCATGAAATACCAGGTATTGGTTTGTTCATCATAAGTTTCCTGTGCGCCTGTAAACCGTTCATCAATGATTTCTTGGATCACTTGACCATAGCTCTCTGCATGGTAAGATTGAACCACCTGTAAGGGCTGTTTATTGTACATTTCACGGGAATCCCACCAATTTGTCCAATTGCTGTTCAAGGCAGGTGCTACTGGGCGACTTTTCTTGAACTTCTGCAATTGTTCTTTAGTAATAGGGACTTTGACGTATAAGGAACTTAATTCTGACATAACCTGTTGTTTATTAAGATTGATCTTAGCTTTTAATCACGATCCAAAAAGCTAAACGAGCTGTTAAAATAATTTCCGATTACCGGTAATACGGCCATCTTGTTATTTGCTGCATTGATAATGCCAATGATCATCAGCACCAAAAATAATATACCTACAATGTTTCCAATTATGCCTAAGGAAGGAATGATACTTACAATAATCCCGATAGCGATCGAAAAGATGAATGAGGTAATGATCAATCCCAACCCTTGTTTAAGGTGGAAGCGACTAAACTGATCTCTATTATCCTTTCCTACAAAATAGGCAACTAGCCATAAAATCCCTAAATAGCTTAAGATTGATTGAACTTTTGAATCCATAATATGTTTTTTATTAGTTTATGATTTGTTTAATTTCTTGATTCTAATCATCACACATCTTATACCATAATTATTTTTAGGCATTCAATGTTACATATACAGAATGTCTACATTTTTCGTATGTAGTTGATAATCAGTAATTAGCAATCTTATAGGTTAACAGAATTATATACATAAATTAACATAGGATTAGCATAAAATAAGAATTGCTCATAAATTAGGTTTCGAACGCAGTATACTATGAAGAACGCAATTGTATTGATCTTATTATTGTTTAGCCTATTTCGCGCCCAAGGTAATTCGAAGGAAATAGACCCTTCTATCAAAAGTATTCTCTTAAAGGTAGAGAAAATGGTCTTAAATTCCCAAAATAAGGAGGCGATTGATCTCTTGATGGGCGAGGTCAATAAAACGAAGTCGGGAGATGCGCTTGCTATTTATTATGGACAGTTGAGTTCCATATATTTAAGCAAGGATAGTCTACAACAAGGTAAAAAATTCAATGATCTCAGTGTTGCCCAAAGGAGTTCAGCTTTGACTCCCGAAGCCTTGGCTGCTACCTATCGTTCTTCGGCCTACCTGAAAAGTTTTCTGAACCTATCTGATGAGGTCGTAAAAGAAGCGAATGAAGGGTTAAACATACTCCAACAAGTACCAGAAGCCTATACCCTGAAATATGCCCTCTATTATCTTTTGTATTCCACCTATAGTGGCTGGAACGATAGTGAAAAAATGGAGGAGAACATTAGGAAATGTGAGTTGAATGCCAATTTGGGGAAGAATTATAACCAGCAATCCAATGTACAGATCGGTTATTCCAGTCTTTACCTTGCCCGGTATAGGAAACACAAAAAAAGGGCTGATCTGGATAGTAGCTATCATCATCTCCTACAATCCTATAGCATACATGAAATGCATCCTGAGCAGATCAGTGGAAATACCAAAGTGGTCACCGCGGTTAATTTGGCAAATTATTATTTGGAATTTGCGGAGGGTCCAGTCTTAGAAAGAAAAAAGAAGGCTTATGGTTATCTGGAAAAGGCAGAGGAAGAGTTAAAGAATAACAAAGGCCAATTTGGAAGGTGGGTCAATATTTATGGTATCAAGAGCTCTTTTGCTCAATTGGAAGGGAATATTCCGCTCGCCGAACAATATCTTATCGCTGCCAGTAACTTATTGAATGACCGAAAAGATAATAGTCTGTTAAAATTGGAATATAAACTGTATCAGGAATTATCTTCGCTCTCTGAAAAAAAGAACGATCTAGCTTCAGCTTTGGCCTATCACAAAAAAGCCGAAATGGTACTGAAACAGAATTTCGACCAGGTACAGCTGTTCAATACCCAAAAATTGGATATCCAATATGAAACGGAAAGAAAGGATCAGCAACTGAAACTTTTGGAAGAGACCGCAGCTTTGCAGAAGAAGTTGAATTACGTATATGGTGGAGCGGCCATTCTTGCTGTTCTGGTATTGATTTTTATATTAAGATCATACAAGTTCAAGCTGCAATACGCTAAATCGCGAGAAATTCAATTGGCCAAACAGAAGGAGGCCGAACAGGAAATCATGGAACTAAAACATCAACAGCTGCAGAAGGAGGCTTTAGCAAATAACCTGATCATCGAGCATAAAAACGATATGCTCAAACAGATCAAAACTAAAATTCAAGAAGGTGATTCATCACAACTGAAAAAACTGTTGAAGGAGGAGAATCTTTTGAGTGCCGATTTTGAAGATATTAAATGGCAGATTCAGCAGCTACATCCTAATTTCTTTCAGCAATTAATGGATAAATCCACCCAGAAATTGACCCAATTGGATCTCAAATACTGTGCTTATATCTATTTACAGCTTTCAACAAAACAGATCGCGCAGGTCTTGCATGTGGAACCCCAATCGGTCCGTATGTTCAAATATCGACTGAAACAGAAGTTTGGTTTGCCGAAAGAATCCGACCTGGAAAACTTTCTTCAGGAGCTGGTTTAATACCATTTATCTTCTTACTCCAAGTGGGGTTTAAGTGACATGTCTCATCATCTACTCACTATGTTGAAATTATCGGACACTAATCTTTCAAGTTGCAAGGGGTAGCTCGACCTCGGTAAATCGACCAATGTTTTCACATCATTTAAAGCCGATTGTAAAAAGTAGGTTCCACTGTATTTTTTATTCTCTAGATACGAAATCATTTTCTGCAAATCCTCCAAGCTCAATAATTCCGAATGTACAGTCGTTCGAACTTCAAAAGGAATTTTATTCGCCTGTAAGAGTGCATAAGTTTCTTCAAATCCGCCAAACAAATTACTTACCGTAATGTGTTTGAATCGTTCGCCCAATCCTTTGAAATCCAAAGCGACATAATCCAATATGTTTCGTCGGATTAATTCCTGGATAATAGTTGGTCGACTTCCGTTGGTATCGACCTTAACCAGATACCCCATCGCCTTAGCTTCCTTCGCCAAATCCAACAAGGCAGGGTGCATTGTACATTCTCCGCCACTGAAAACCACGGCCTGCAATAGGTTTTTCCTTTTCCGAAGAAAATGCAGCGCATCTTCTATACCCATCTTACCTTTACCCAACACGATATCGGGATTATAGCAATATAAACAACGCATGTTACAGCCTGTAAACCAAAGGATACAGGCTGATTTATTCGGATAATCTAATAAAGTAAATGGGCTGATATCATAAATCGGCTTGCTCATGTCTCTCCCTAAAAAGCGTTCGCTGCTTATGTTCTCCCTGCTTTCCAATATTGAAACTTTCGATTGGACGATGATAGCCCATCACACGGGTATACACCAAACATTTACTTCTTTCTTGCTGATGTTGCTCCAACACCTGCATGGTTTCATTTTTACATGTTTCCATCTGCATTTGTTAATTTATGATTCATAAGGATTTCTTCGTCACATTTTGGGCAATATTCATGTTCGCCATTCAAATAGCCATGTTTCGGACAGATACTGAAAACCGGCGTTACGGTAATATAGGGCAACCTGAAATTGGAGACTACCGTTTTCACAAATTCCTTGCAGGCTTCGGCTGTGCTGATCTTCTCGCGCATATATAAATGAAGTACCGTTCCACCGGTATATTTACATTGCAATTTATCCTGCAACAACAGGGCTTCAAAGGGGTCTTCCGTGTGGTCCACTGGAATCTGGGAACTATTGGTATAATAGATCTTATCGTCTATACCGGCCTGCAAAATATCAGGGAACCTTTTTTTATCTTCTTTCGCAAATCGATAGGTAGTCCCTTCGGCCGGCGTCGCTTCCAGGTTATAAAGATTTCCGGTCTCTTCTTGAAATGTTCTTAACCGTGTCCGGATAAAATCCAGGATTTCACTCGCAAAGGATATCCCCCAATCGCTGATGATGGTTTCCTCATCCGCGGTATAATTCCGGATCATTTCGTTCATGCCATTTACGCCAATCGTAGAAAAATGGTTTCTGAAATGCGGTAAATACCGTTTTGTATAGGGATAAAGCCCATTATCATACATGGTCTGGATGAATTTTCTTTTCTTTTCCAAGGTGGATTTTGCCAAAAGCAACAATTCATTGATACGTTCGAAAAGACCAGCTTTATTTCCTTGGAACAGATAGCCCAGACGCGCCATATTCAAGGTCACCACACCGATACTTCCGGTCATTTCTGCGCTGCCGAACAAGCCATTGCCTCTCTTGAGCAATTCCCTAAGATCGAGCTGAAGCCGACAGCACATACTCCGAACCGCATTCGGTTTGTAAGCATCCGGATTTTCCACCCTATTTCCCTCCGCATCGATCAGGTATTGGCTGCCCACAAAATTCTGAAAGTAGGATGACCCTATCTTGGCGGTATTCTCAAAAAGCACTTCTACATTTTCGCCATCCCAATCAAAATCTTCGGTAATATTCACCGTCGGAATGGGAAAGGTAAAAGGTTGCCCGTTCGCATCCCCTTCTGTCATCACTTCATAATAGGCCTTATTGATCAGGTTCATCTCCTTTTGGAAATGCTTATAACTCAGATCCAGCAAGGTTGCTACACCTCTTTCCTTAGCTAGGCCTTCGAGAATCGGACTGGAAAGCCCCTGGAAAAGATGTTGGCTGGCTTTGGTAGGGATCTGGTCCTGAAGATCCTGAGGTACATTCCAGTCTAAGGTGATATTGGTGAAAGGCGACTGACCCCAACGCGCAGGAACATTCAAATTATAAACAAAACTTCGAATGGCTTTTTTAACTTCTACAGCAGAGAGTTGATCTTTGAACACATAAGGCGCCAGGTAGGTATCAAAGGAACTGAATGCTTGTGCACCGGCCCATTCACTCTGCAAAATGCCCAAGAAATTGGCCATCTGCCCAAGTGCTTCCCTGAAATGCGATGGAGGTCGGCTATCAATCCTTCCTCGGACCCCATTGAACCCTTCATCCAATAAAACACGTAGGCTCCAACCGGCACAATAACCGGTCAGGCAGTCAAGGTCATGGATATGGATATCGGCATTTCGGTGGGCATGTCCCTCTAAGCGGTTATATACTTTGTCCAACCAATAATTGGCAATAATCTTTCCGGCGGTATTATTCACCAATCCGGCATTTGAAAAGGAATTGTTCGCATTGGCTTGGATCCGCCAATCGTTCTGGTAGATGTATTCTTCAACCGCGTGGCTACTGTCTACATAGGTACTGGAATCTATGAACCGATCAATGTGTTCCCGTTGGAGTTTTCGGGTATGCCTAAATAACATGAAAGATCGCATCACTTGGAAATGTCCTCGGGAATAGAGTTTTGTTTCGATCAGATCTTGGATATCCTCCACATCGATTAGACTGCTCGAATCGATTTCTGCAAGGACTGATTCCAGGATTCTTTCATCATAAGGGAGACTGACACTTTGAAAAGCTTTCCGGATCGCATCTTCAATTTTGAAGGCTTGAAAGGCCGTAACCCGCCCATCACGTTTAATCACATTTATCATAGCTTTAGAAATTACTTATTATTTGATTTTTAAGGAATTACCTAAAGCTATGAACTAAAAAACGATTATTTTATGAGGCTAAACATAAGCCTAAATAAATTAAAAAATATTAAAAAGAAATGTTCAGTTGCGCTATAAAATTCCGTCCAGGGCGTGCAATTTTCATGATGTCCTGATGCCTGTAATAATAGCTGTCGAGCATATTCTCAACACGCATATTAGCTGTGATGCGATTCTTTTTGAAAAGAAAGCTTTTTCGGATGCCAGCATGGAGCAGTGTAGCAGATGCTGTCTGCGTGTCCCCATAAACCTGAGGGCTGACGTGCTGCTGTTTGGCATAATAAGCGACTTCCATTTGTGCAACCCAATCCTTTATTTTCCATAGGAAGGTGTTGTTATTCGTAAATGGTGCGATCAATGGCAGCGCATTGCCCCAATTATCTTGGCCATAAGTAAAGGAACTTGTACTGATCCATTCCAAGGATTTCAAGGCTTGTATCCTGAAGGACAGTTCTGCTCCCGAAAGCTGTGCCTCAGGAATGTTTTGGTATTGCTTAACTCCAGTTGCTCCGATGGTCATCACTTGGTAATCGGGAAGAATGGAGCCTACAATATAGTCTTTGAAGGCATAATGATAGGCTGTGGCCTCCAATCGCAACCATTCTTTCTGGAAACTCATACCTAAACTGGCCTGTAGAGATTTTTCGGATTGAAGATTCATATTACCCAGATAATCATAATTATCCATTCTATTGAACAGGTAAAAACCATAATATTCCTGCAGACTAGCTGCTCGGTTTGCATATCCTATTTTGGCCATAACATGCCAATTGTTGGATGGATGAAAATGTCCTGTCAGGTTCACATTGCCCAAATGATTATTCCTGTTGAAGTGATCTCTTTGAAAACTGGAAAGCTGTTCCTTTCCTTCGGTACTAAATACATCAGATTGGGAAAGACTATAGGTACCCATCACATCCAAGCCCCATCTTTCGTTGAACACATAGCGATCGGAAATATCCAAGCTGTAAAATTGCCGTTGTACATCGGGCAGGGTATACATGAACATAGGATTTGCATCCTTTGGATACATGGTCATATTGGCTGTTAATCGGTTCAGATAAGCACTTATTCTGGCCTGAAAGAAATGATTCCCTTTGGTTAAACCCGTTTCAGAATAGAGACCCGCTGTCCATGACAACCCGGGCATATCCATATGCATCGGCACGGTTTCTATGGGTCTTTTGGTATCATCCATGGCATGGTCGATATGGTTGAAATAGACCTTCGAGCGGATGGGGGACATCTCGGGTATAGCTGAGGTATAGGTATGAGTAAGGGAAGCTATATTGGCATTCGCGAATGCCACATCCATAGTCAAAGCGGGATAACCAATATCCTGCCCATAATCGGCCAGGTATTGGGCAAGCAAGGTGTTTTTATCATTCAACTTGTAATGGAAAGCGGCTGATGCATTCCATTTCTGGTACTGGGAATTGGAAATGACCGCCTGGTTTCCGGCCCTGTAATTTTCAGATTTCCGAAAGATCCCATTGATCATTAATCCATATTTATCGGTACTGTATTGTAAGGATCCCAGCGTTTGGAGCGCCTTGGAATTGGTTTCATATCCAGTTCCAAGCATACCCTTAAAGCTCGCTTGATCAGTAAAATCTGGTATGGCCAGTTTGAAGTCGATCCCTCCAGCCAATCCTCCACCATAATTTTGGAAGGATGATCCTAAATTCACATTAATCTGTTGCAGGTTGCTCGGTTCGATATATGAACTGATGGGATCCATCCGATCGGTGCAAGCACCAAAAATCGCCATACCGTCTATACTCAGGTTGATCTGTGCGGCATTCAAACTACGGATGCTGGGTTCCCAGGCATAGTTACCGCGACGGATCATCTGCACGCCGGCTACCCGATCCAGAATCTGATCGATATTGGCCTGCTTAGAAGCGCGCTGTTCCTTTTCTAACTGTTTATTGATCCCAACTTGACTGACCACGACTACCTCTTCGATTTCAACATTTCGAAGGGTGTCGTGGTTTTTATGATGTTGTGCAAAACTGGAATGCCCAAGAAAGATGGCAGCCAGTCCCAAACCTATTGCTACAGCTTTCATATGCTACCTATATTAAAAAAGTAAATCCAAATAGATGTCGTTCGCTATTTCATTTTCTCCCGATTTCAAATCAAAGAACAAGCGCCAATCGCCCGTCATGGTAAAATTCACCTTGCCTTGATATTGTCCTTTGCCTATAGAAACAGGGATAACATTATTTGGGGAACCATGGTTCATCGAAGTCATCTCCGGATGGAAACCTAGGGTTAATCCTTCTACCGGTGAAAAAGAGAACATGTTTTCCCGCAAAAAGACCATCAGCAATAAATCATTCATGCCCATCTTTGGTTTGGAAGGTTCTACCAAAGCCAACACATATTTCTTACCATCATTTCCAGAAAAGGTTTTTACAGGGGTATTTCCAATAGCCGCTGCTGTTACTTCTACAGGGATTTCCAACTCCTTACCTTGGTAGGTTACTTTTAAGCTCCAAGTTCCAGATTCTCCTGAAGGCATGGTAAATACGGCAAAGCCTTGGTATGCTTCTAAATTGGATTGATAGGTCAGGGTTCCTGATGGCGCCCCGTGGGCCATGCTGCTCATATCCATGATTGGCGCAAAAGTTAATGGCTGATCTTTCACCGCTAACCCATTCTTTTTGATCTGAAAATATAGGTTCTGATAACCTACTTGTAAAGCTTTATCCGCAAAAACACTGAGCTGTTCCCCGGTAGGCAAGCTTGTTTCTGTCAATTTAATCTTTCCATCCATCGGCAAATCCAATACTTCATCTTTTTGACATGATCCCATGAACAGCATTCCGATGCTCATCATGAGGAGGTATAACATCTTTTTCATGATTTTTTGATTTGATATTCACATATTCAATTGTGCTCTTCCTTCATCGCTCATCATGTCTATCGACCAAACTGGTTCCCAAACCAATTCTATCTCGATTCCCCGTTCTGGAAAAGCGGTTAACAACCTGTTTTCAACTCCCTGCATAATAGCATCGCCCATCGGGCAATTGGGTGTTGAAAGCGTCATTTCAACCTTTATTTTGGTCGGTTTGGAAAAATCCAGGTCGTAGACCAAACCCATATCTATAATATTGATCCCTAATTCAGGATCGATAACCTGCGGTAAAGCCTGTAAAGCTTTGATCTTTTCAGCGGCATATGGATCGCTTAGTTTAATCTGCATCACTCCTCCTTCTTTTATAAAAGACCACCATCAATACATTCCACAGGTAAAGGATGGATAATAAGGTCCATAGGTAGGTGGCTCCTTCCAGTAACCAAGAAATCTTCAAGCTGATACCCAATAAGGATAATAGGAGATTGCCAATGAAAAGGAAGAATTGACCTTTTAGTAATTGCTGGCTATACATATCCTTGGGCATGGGAATCTTTTCTTTCCCATTCAGATCCTTGAATTTTAAGTTCCAAATGATGAATGGCAAGGTTTTAAAGGTCATCCCAAGCACAATTCCAGTGATCCAACCCATAAAAATGAGGAAGGCATATAGGCTGATCCAATTTCCAGCGGGAGTTTGTACGACGATTGGAAGCATAGCAAAGGCCATGAGCAAGCAGATAAAAGATAATAGCGCATGCTTCATGGGTATGTCTATTTTTTTTCTGGCCCTGTTCATTATACAATCTAGGATATAGATTGCCCAAGAAATAAATCCTAAGAAAATTAATCCAGCGCTCCAAAGGGAGTTCAACCTTACACTATTCAGATACCCATCTGCTAAGAATACACACAGACCCAGATTAATTAAAACCACTGCGGCGTATAGAAATCTGGTTTTATTGCTTTTACCCAACAGGAACATAGGCAGCAACTTAGCCCCAGCCCCTAGGATCAATTGCAGAAACCAACCTACAATTCCGGCATGTGCATGAAGTTTTAAGATATCCAAATGGTTTTTAGATAAGAAACCATGGTAAAGATTGATCGCCAAGAGCAAGCCAATGGTCGTGGTGAAACAGAACCAGAAAGCAGAAAATGAAAAGAACAGATTCAGTTCAAACCCATGCGAAACATCTTTAATGGTCATCCAAAGGTTGAGGAAGTACAAGTAGGAGCTCAGACAGACCAGTGATCCAGCAATGATCATCCAATGATCGGTTTTGAAATGCCAAAAACAATAGATCAATAGCAAAGAGCCCATCATCAACAGCAGGTAACTCACGAAAGCCATTGGAGGCGAAAAGAGTTTCTTTCCAAAGATGACGGGAATCAACTGATAGGCAGCGCCTAAAATAATCATGCTTCCCCAACCTAAGGCAAGTGTATGCACGATGGCCAACACCTTGGGTTGGAAATAATGTCCTAAGATCTCTTTACCGGTAATCAGCAATAAAATAGAAGCAAGCACAAAGAACAGTGCAGCAGTTACATAACATGGAACGACCACATAGGCTTCTGGTGCTTTATTTATTTCTATTCTGGACATTTTCGCTTTATTTTAGATAAAATAATATCCTTACATCGCCTTCTCCTACTTCTGCAATCCGCATGGTAAATCTTTCCTTTTCCAATTCCTCCATCAGATACAAGGGCACCTTATGGTGTTGTACATACAATATTTCAGCCTTTTGTAGATTATTCAGTTTCATTAGGATCTGTTCCATGGGTTGAGGCATGGGTAATCCTCGTACATCAAGGAAAAGGATCTTTTCCGAGGGATAATTTTTTAATATTTCCTCCAATTCATGGATAGCGCTAAAAGAAATGGGTTCGGCCAACTCTTGCAGCGGCTGCACTTTCAAAAAATAACAATGGTAGACAGGAGTCTCTCCCGTTTCCATTTCTTCCACAAAACATCGAGCCCCTTTCTTTTCCAGTATAGGGATCAATGGATGGGGTATAAAGGAATTGATGAGCAAGAAAACCGAACCTGGTGGCACTTGATTATAGGTGTGAAGGATTTCTTTCAAAGGATCCTGCCCACCCAATAAAATAGGACGGACATCCAATTCTTTACCAATGATTGCATGCTCTAACCAAGCTGGTTTTTCAGGTTTATTGACTTCCTGTTGTGCATTTTCAGCAAACTCACCCTCTTCCCAAATAAAACCAAGAGGCACCAACACACGTTTGAAATCCTGCACTTCACAACCCGCGATACTGGCTGCTTCGACTATAGATACCCTTGGGGTTAAGAATTTACGCAATAACGGGATTTTTATTTTACGCAAAGGCTTGGCTATAGATGCGATAGCATCAATGCTAGATTCGTTGGCTTTTATTAGCGCGGATATCTTTGTATGTTGGTTTATCCTCATGGCCACATTTAAAAACAGCACTCGATATGCTCATTTGAAAAATATCTCTTTATAAATCTTTTTTCCGGAAATGCCTTACGGATAACCAAAGGGGGATCAGACACCACAGCAACATCACACCCAAGGTAATCCCCATTCCTAATCCTGTTCCGAAAAAATCCCTGAAAATTGCTCCGGTATAACCCATCATGGCGGAGAGATCCAGTTGCAAGAGGATCAAAATCCTACTGATATCAATGGGATTGAACATGGATAAGGCCACCATCATGTTCTCGATCGGATAATCGGAGAACTGGAACAAGAGGAACAAGACCAATGCATCGAACAATAAGCCGAAATACAGCCATAATAAAATGGCAAGCCCAATTCCTTTGGACTTATCCCGGATCAATACCGAGGTCCACATGGCAATGGAAACAAAGATCAGGGACAGCAATAGACCGCATCCGATCAAGATCAGGCCTGAATTACTGAACGCATACATCAATGTAGGCACACCTACACCGATAAAAAATGAAAGACTCAAGGCACCGGCCAGCCCAGCAAAAAGGCTTAACCAGATATTGGTCCTTTTGAGTGGTTGGCTCACCAATAGGTTGATGAATTCCGAACTGTTATACAGGTATATGCTTGAAAACACGATACTCATCAAAGGAACCACAAAAAGGACGATATTTAATAAGCTGATCAAGCCCTTTTCATAGTTATCTTCCATGCTATAAACACTAATGGAAAGTGCAAATAGGAGAATGGTATAGCATATGATGGTTTTGTTCCTTAACAAATCTGCCAGGACATATCTTATTACTTTATTCATGGGAACCTTATTTAGAAGGACTGGAAACAGACATGATATGGGCTATCGCTTTCGAGAGCTTATCTGTTCCGGTATCCATTTTTAATTGATGAAGTGATTTATGAAAGATCAGATTTCCATCTTGTAGATAAATGATCTGGGAAACCATGTCATCCAAATCACTGAGTACATGGGAGCTAATGATGATCAATTTATTGTTCCCCATTTCTTTCTTGATCTTATCTTTTAAGATCTCGGTGGACAAGGGATCAAGCCCGGCAGTTGGTTCATCCAATATAAGAGCTTTAGGATTGAACATGAATGCCAAACAGGCACTCACTTTTTGTCTGGTCCCACCTGATAGGGTTCCCATTCTTTTTTCCAATAAAGCGGGTAGATTAAAGGAATGGAAAAGATCGAGGTCCAGCGTATCCTCCGGCATCTTACGGATGTCCTTCATCATATCCAATACCTGACCGATGGTCATGTTTTCAGGATATTGCCCAATCTGGGGCATATATCCGATCTCGTTCCTGTAGGTCCATTTCTGTTGGATGTTTTGTCCATCGAACAGGATATCACCAGCTGTTGGAACGACCATGCCTAAGATCGATTTGATCAAGGTGGTTTTACCGCTTCCATTTGGCCCAATCAAGGCAATACATTCCCCGCCCTGCAAATCAAGATTGATATCTTTTAGCACTTTGAACTTGCCAAAGTCTTTGGAAATATGTTGAATCTGGATCATACCTTCACTGATTTCATGCGAGGTTGCTCATCTTTGAGCCCCTCTGGTGTTAAACTTGGTAATAACTTCTCCGAACGGTCAAATAAGGTGACCATAAAACTCCTGAACAGTAACATCACGGAAGGATATCGTTCTACCAACATAGAAAACAAGCTGACCGGTCTGAACGGCACATCGCCAATTCCATCCCTGTCCAGATCATAACCTTCATATTTATCCCAATAATTCTGGGTGAAATTGTTTAGGGTCAAGGTTCCATTAGTGGCTACATCAAAGGTATTCTGCATAAAATTATTGTCCTTGAATGTATTGTCCATACAACTTGCCTGGATTTTGATCCCCCAACCATTTCCTATGAAATTGTTGTTGTCTATATGTATCCTATTGGATCCTTCCATAAAGATCCCAGTGGTGTTTCGATCAAATTTATTGTTGATGATCTGGCTATCTGAAATGTCCTTCAAGAGAATTCCGTAGGAGGCATCGCCCCAGTTTTCTTCGAACAGGTTGTTTTCCATATGTACATTTTTGGTGTACATGACAGCCACCCCTGCTCCATTTGCACGGAAGGTATTGCCTACATAACTGTTATCGTGTGAGAACATAAAATGCAGACCATATCGAAGGTTTTTTTCAGAGATGGTATTCAACACATGGGTATGGGTTACAAACTCCAGGTAGATGCCATCCCGATGGCCAGTGACCGTATTTCTCTCAATATGCAGACTATCTGATTTCCAACCATGTATTCCATTGCCGATCAATTGTTCCGCCGTTCCATAAGCCTCGATTTTATTATCCAGGATTTCCAGGTGCTTGGAGTTCTGCGAATAGATCCCAAAGAAATTATCAATCAGTATATTATCGATCACTTTGACATGATGGGTATTGTAGATTTTTATACCCGCAATATCGTTCATGGAAGAATGACCGGAATTCTTGA
The DNA here is from genome assembly GCF_037126265.1 of Sphingobacterium tenebrionis. Taxonomy (NCBI): domain Bacteria; kingdom Pseudomonadati; phylum Bacteroidota; class Sphingobacteriia; order Sphingobacteriales; family Sphingobacteriaceae; genus Sphingobacterium; species Sphingobacterium tenebrionis. The sequence goes on along the minus strand of NZ_JAYLLN010000001.1, from coordinate 128,971 downwards.
TCTCAAAACCTTTGATGGTTACGTGTGGGGATTTTACAGATAGGGGTTCATGCTTTTTTTCGGCATCTAACGTTGGTCTGCCTTCGCCCAACAGGGTTATGGCTTTATCCACGATGATGTTACCTTCTTTGTACAATCCTGCTTTGACCAAAACGGTATCTCCAGCCTTTGCCATCTCGATACCTTGTTTGATGGTTTTTACAGCTTGATCTTTGCCTATTTTAATGGTAGTGGCATGTAGCATGTCCACTACCATAAATAAACAAATCATTGTACCAACTATATTCAAAGCTGAGCTTCTCATAATGTTCAGATTATTTCCACAAATCATCCCAAGTAAGGATCTTTCCTCCCAAGGATGCTTTCGTTTTCTCTAAATCTGCTTTGTTGCCAAATGCAGCGACATTACCACGCATTGGACTTTTCAATTCCTCGCTTTTGAGGTAGAACATTTTTTCTGCAGGCATCAATTTATTATTGGTATAATCCGGCAGATAATAACTGGCCACCTCTTCCTTCTTCACCTTACTCTCTTTCACAAAGGCTACCATACAGGATACATCATCAAAATTATATACCCTTCCTTTTTTGGTTTGCAATTGGGTTCCAAACCGTTGATCGCTGACGGTCATCTTACAATAAGCACATTGATCAGTCCCGTATTTGATCGGTTTTGGCCCATTGTTTCCTTGACAAGCTTGCAATCCTAACATTATGAGCATCAAACTGCTCAGGCAAATACATATTATTCTAAAATTTTTCATGATTATCGAGTTTGTTTTTATTTATTATTTGGCTTTCCGCCATTCTTGAACAGCGCAGTAGGCTAACAGGATCCCGCATCCTATAAAAATCCAACCGCCAATATCAGGAATGGAATATGCCCCGAAATTTAAAAGTTGTTTGTAACCAATCAATGGTGGCTGATAGGCCATTCCCGGCACTTTGATCGGAGCGTTGGGGTCAAGGTTGTGACCATAATCGTATTCCCAAATGTAGAAATCGACCATCGCTACGATTCCAAAAAGCAGGAAGGCTCCGAACAGTACATACACCCATTTTGGCTTATTGGCCAATCCTACGGCCAAAAAGGCCAAGGCAAAAAAACCAATGATATAGGGCAGCACGGTAAATTCAACGAAATCGTCTGCATGCAAGGTTTTCATACCGATATAGTGGTTAAGACCGTTGATGATTTCCACTTGACCGGCCAGTTTATGGCTGTATATCTGCAATTCCAACCCTTCGGGGTATTGAGCTGCATCCAGCTCAATACGCCAAATAGGAAGGAAGATGACGGCTACTAAAGCCAGGCTACAAAGAACCAATAAAACTCTGTGTAAGGCTGACATTTTGTTTGTAGTTTCCATCTTTATGGTGTTTAGTTAGTACCTTCTTTAGGTAAGTTTGTTCCCACACTGTAAGAAATAGGCACATTGCTTCCTTTCTTAGAGATACGGATATATCCCTGCATTTCTTGGTGCAACGCACTACAGAAGTCTGTACAATAGAATGGGAACACGCCTATACGATCCGGTACCCATTTCAATGTTTGAGTTTCACCTGGCATGATCAACAGCTCACCATTTCTGGCACCTTTCACTGCAAAACCATGTGGCATATCCCAATCCTGTTCGATGTTGGTAACGTGGAAGTAAACCTCATCGCCCAATTGTACACCTTCGATATTGTCTGGAGCAAAGTGAGAACGGATGGATGTTAAGTACACATGCACCTGATTTCCTTTACGTTCTACACGTGCATCTTTTTCACCTTTGGTAGCATAAGGGTTAGTGTTTTCTTCGATCTTGAAGATTTTCACACTCTTATCCTTCACCTTTTCTGCGCGGATCGCTTGTGCATAGTGCGGCTCACCAATGGTTGGGAAGTCAAGGATCAGTTGCATCTTATCACCAGAGATGTCGAAGATCTGCGCACTTTGAGAAAGTTCTGGTCCAGTTGGCAAGAAACGGTCTTTTGTAATCTTGTTATATGCCACTACGTATTTTCCGTCTGGGCTCTTGGTATCACCACCTGGGATCATTAAGTGTCCAGTAGAGTAATAGGTAGGAACGCGGTCAAGTACTTTTAAGTCTTTGATGTTCCATTTCACCAATTCAGAAGAAACGAAGAAGGATGTAATCGCATTTCCTTTACCGTCAAACTCGGTGTGTAATGGTCCTAAACCTGGTTTTTCAACTTCACCATACAAGGCAGCATCGTATTTAATGATTGGAATACCACCAAATTTTCCTTCAAATTGTTTTCCTTCGATCGCTTTTTGAATTTTGCTGAAAGAGAATACCGGAATCAATGCGGCCAGTTTTCCTGAACCTACGATGTATTCACCTGAAGGGTCAACATCCACGCCGTGTGGAGATTTAGGACATGGGATGTAATAACATAATCCTTCTAACTCTTCAGCATTCAACACAATGGTTTCTGTTTTGAATTCGGTTTTTGAGGTATGCGATTTCTCATCGTATTTATTGTGGGCATACTTCAATCCGGTAACTTTCTTACCCTTTCCAGCTTTCAGGTATTCTTCTGCTTTTTTCCAGTTTACCGCCAAGACAAAGTCTTTGTCGTTTTTGGAAGCATTTACCTCTAATAAAGTATTTGCCTGTTCGGTATTGTAGGTAGAGAAGAAGAACCAACCGTGGGAAACCCCTTTACCAGCGCGACTTAAGTCGTAATTGACACCTGGTGTTTCAATCTGGAAGGCTAAATCCATATTTCCATTCTCCTTATTCACACTTACAAAACTTAAAGTACCACGGAAGTTTTGCTTGTAGGTATTGATCGGCACATCACCAGACTCTCCGTCTACAGGCACGGAGAAGCGGGTTCCAGCCACTACATATTCGGTGTTCTCTGTAATGAAAGGTGAGGAGTGGTTACCACCGCTGTTTGGAAGTTCTAAGATCTCCGCTGTACGGAAGGTGGTCAGATCCACACGCGCTAAACGAGGGGTGTTGTTTGCATTGACAAATACCCATTTACCATCGTATTCACCGTCTGTTTTAGATAATTGCACGTGGTGTAAATCATCCCATGGCACATTACCATGTGAAGTTTCCAACATCGGTTTTGTTTCTTCACTGAAACCCCATCCTTTTTCAGGGTCAAGGGAGAAAACCGGAATTACCCGAAGCAATCTACCTGAAGGCAATCCGTAGACAGATAACTGACCACTAAATCCACCTGAAACGAAATTGTAGAATTCGTCGTATTTTCCAGGAGCTACGTATGCCTTCTCGGCAGCACCACCGCTCACGGCTTCACCTGCGCCTTTTGGCTTACAGGCTTGGAAAGTTGATAACAGCGTTGCGGCTGCTAAACCTGTTAATAAATATTTTTTTAATTCCATTGTTTTATGATTTTTGAGGTTAATAAAACACTCGTTTGATATTATTTTACACCATCATTTTGGCGCATGTATTCATAGATTTTGCGAGCATCATCATCGGTTAGGTTTTGATTAGGCATACGCACAAGACATATTTCCAATTGTGCCTGCAATTCCGGATCCTTATCGATCATGGCGTCTGGATTCGTGATGAAATTCATGATCCATTCTGGTTTTCTACGTTCTGAAACGCCTTTCCAGCCTGGTCCTACCAATTTCTCATCGGTCATCTTATGGCAGGAAGCACATTTCAGATCGGCAATCACTTTTCCATCATTGGCCATAGCCACATCCAGTTTTTCGCCCACTTCTACTTTATCAAACTTTCCTTCACCTCGGTGTGGATCATATGTACTGGCATCACTTGCTGCGGGAGCACTCTCTTCGGCGTAAGTACGCTCTTCTTTTTTCTCGTTGTTGTTTGATGAACATGCATACATGAACAAACTCATCAAACAGAATACAATTAGTTTTTTCATAGCTTCGTTGGTTTTTGTTTTTTACAATGTTTGTGTATTTTGTTTTCCACAAAGTTATCCTCAAGTTCCGCCAGGATTTTATGCGTAGAATCATAAAATGGTTTCGGCTTCTTTCAAAATCTCGTTTTTTATATCGCAATAGCCTTTATTTCAATATGTTATAAATTAAATTGATTTTAATCACTATTTGGGGTGACCAATGTCAGTAGGGGAACGATATATTGTGGATAAATTTGTCTTAATATGAATTTTACCTAATAAGATATTTATGATCCCAGTGGAACTATTAATCGAAAAAGGAGCCAGCAGCAAAAAATGGAACGCTGGGGAGATTATTTATCGGGAGAACAGTCCTTCAAATTATTACTACCAATTGGAGAGTGGTCGAGTTCGGATCAGTAACTTTTTGGAGGATGGAAAAGAAGTCCTACACAAAATGGTCTGTGCCAATGAGGGTTTTGGGGAGGTGGCTATTCTTGACGAAGGAGTGCATGTGGTTACCGCCATTGCAGATAGCAGCTGCACTATTTTAAAGATCAGTACTACGGCATTTTTAGAGATATTAAATGAGTATGGAAGTATTCAACTCATGATAACCAAACAGATTGCTAAGGATCTTCGATTTAAACATTTTATTACCAAACTGATCTGTAACCATAGTCCAGAAGAAATCATCTCGGGATTATTAGAGAAGTTGAACGAGGAGAGGAGATTGATCTGTCCAGAATGCAACCGCTTAATGTTGACCCGTCAGCAATTGGCCAACATGACCGGCTTAAGGGTGGAAACAATCATAAGAACCATGAAAATCATGGAAAAGGAAGAAAAGTTAAATATCGTGCGGGGGAAAGTCTTTGTATGTTAAAAGTTTTGGGAAATATGAGTTTTAGAAATTGGATACAATGGAGTGTATTCAATTTTTTGATCGTCGGATTGTGGGGTTTTATGATGCGCATGAAATTTCTTTTTCCCTTGCCTTGGATCGATCAGAAAAACATCATGCATGCGCATTCCCATTTTGCTTTTGCGGGTTGGGTTTCTCAAGCATTGATGGTTTTTTTGGTTCTAGCTGTACTTCGCTTAGGATCCACCGATACGGTTCCTAAAAAATACCAGTCTGTATTATGGCTTAACCTATTAAGTTCCTTCGGTATGTTGATTGCTTTTTCAATCACAGGATACGCCTTCTTTTCAATTGCCTTTTCCTTTTTGGTAGTCTTAGCTTCTTATGGATTTTGTTATATGCTCTGGAAGGATCTTCGATCAAGTAACCTAACAAAACCGATCATTATTCTTATAAAAGCCGCCCTGCTGTTTCATGTACTCAGTTCGATAGGTACCTATGCTTTAGTCTATCTGAAGGTGACCCATCAATTGGATCCCTTGAAACAATTGGCCTCAGTGTATTTCTATTTACATTTTCAGTATAATGGCTGGTTTTTCTTTGGCTGTTTTGCCTTGATTAATCAGTGGCTTTCCGAAAGAGCAGGAAAAAACATCATCTCTGAACGATTTGCCTTAATATATAGTATAACGGTAGTTCCGGCCTATTTTCTTTCCGTATTATGGTGGAAAGGTTTTCCGGCTTGGTTATACGGGCTATTGATTGTAACTGTTATTGTACAACTGTTCTTATGGCTTTCCTTTATAATGCGGGCCATAAAAGTAAAAGCTAAGCTGGGAGAGGTAAGTATCGGAAAAGAAGTACGGGTAATTTGGACTTGTGTGGCCTTAGCGGTTTGTCTGAAATTGGTCTTGCAGGCCGTTTCCATCATCCCATCCTTAAGCCAATTGGTTTATGGTTTTAGGCCTATTGTTATTGCCTATCTTCACCTCGTCCTTTTGGTGATTATTTCTCTATTTATTTTGGCCTATGCCTTTCAAAAAGGTCTGTTGCTGATTAGAAAACATATTCAACTCGGCATATATGGCCTGCTGTTGGGTATCTTTTTGAATGAATTCCTATTAATGTTGCAGGGAATAGGCGGCCTGATTCGACATGCCTATCCCTACACACATGAAGGACTGTTTCTAGTATCGGGCATTATAGTACTCAGCCTGCTGCAGATACTTAGAAAGCAACTAAGTGCTTAAAGCTTATAGGCCTTTCTTCTGGCCTTTTCCAATTCAAGCTCTAATTTTTTGATCTTCAGCATTTCTTTCGAAATTTTCTTCATCGCTTTCTCCTGTTCCGTAGCAGGCACTTCCCCTTTGCGGTCTAATTTTTCCAATTTATTTCCGATCTTCTCGATGTTTTTGTGGGTTTTGATTAATTTCTCCTCCAGATCGGCCACATTTTTCAAAGCCTTTTCTTTATCTCTCTTAGCTTTGGCTATTTTCTTCTCTTCCTTCTTTATCTTTTCTAAACGCTTCAACGCATCCTTTTCGGCCTTGATCCTTTTCTTCTCCGCCTTTTCAGCAGCTTTAATCATCTTAGCTTCTTCTTTGGCCTTTGCAGCAGCCGCTTTTAATTCCGCAGCATTTTCTGTAGTTATTCCGGCATTGTTGGTTGATTTTACTGTTTGATTGGAGGCAGGTTTTTGCATTTGGGCATGAACCTGTAAGGTGCAGATAGCAAAAAACAGCATAGCTACTGCAGATTTCATTCCTTTTTTCATTGTCTTAGTCAATAAATGATCTGTTAAATAATGATCAATATTAACATTTTGCCGAAACTCAATAAAGTTAATTGGTAAGAATTTTAGCTATTTGTAGATGGAATACGATGCCTCTTAGGCAACCCATTGCTTATAAACCCAAAAAAGGCGCCTTTCCCAGAAGGAAAAAACGCCTAATTCACCTATACTATTAAACTTATTCTATTGTTTATCCCACCAGACCCTTCCGGTCAGGTTATCTCCTCCTGGGATTGCGGCTCCAGCGGCTTTGTAATATTCTGCATTGGAGTTTGCTGCTTCAGAAACAGGATAAGGGAAGCGTCTAGGGATCTGACCCTGTGTATCGCTTGTGGAGTATACGATCGGAACCAGTTCTGGAAATCCAGTCCTTCGCCAATTTGCCCAAGATTCATAAAAATTTAAAGCGGTATTTTGATGCAACCAATATTGTATACCGATCTGTTTTAGTCCTTCTGTTAAAGGATGTGCATTGGCATACGCTTCTGCCGCTGCATCGGTAATAGCCAAGGCAGGATCATATTGTCCGAGAAAGGTAATTCCCGATTTTATGCCGTTTTTATAGTAGGTACTCGCCGCAGCACCTATTCCCCAACGTTGGGAAGCTTCGGCAGACAAGAGCTCCGATTCACTATAGGTCAGGATAAACGTTATTCCATTTCTTTTGATCATACCCGGATGCGGGGAAGAGTAATCTGGCATGGTCGTATAAGAAGGGTGTGAACCAATTCGATAGGCTGGATTATTCCCTAAATCTTTACCATTGGGCATTCCTTTTTGTTGGGCCGGATCGCTTACATAATTCGGGTTCATCTCTTTCACCCCATCGCTCATCCATAACTTGCTCACAGCAACCTTGATACGCGGGTCGTTTTTGCTTTTGAGTGCATTGATAAAAGTATCAGACCATTTTACGTAATAATGCTCTTGCCCACCATCACCCAATAATACCTGACTATTTCTATTCTGGGTAACACGGGCACCGGATTCATCATGCTTTAAAAAAGCATTTTCCCCATTGCCCTGTAAGGTTTTTCCGATGACCTTGGTTGCATATGCCTTGGCAGTCGCCTCATCCACTTTGGTCAATCGCATGGCCAATCGAAGGATCAGCGAGTTTCCAAAACGCTTCCATTTGTCTAGATTGCCATCATAGATCACATCGCCACTTACCTGATCCGCTGCTGCATCCAATTTAGAAACCGCATCTTCCAGTTCCTTGAGCATATCCATATAGATATCCTGTTGCTTATCATACTTTGTGGACAAGTTTTTCATGTAATAGCCTTGTCCAGCCTCTGAATAGGGAATATCTCCATATAGATCTGTCAAACGGGCAAAGACCAACGCCTTCCAGATACGCGCAACCTGATGTAGGTTTTTATATTTTGGATTGGTCTTGGTGACTTCCACCACATCGACTATGGGCTTGACCTGCTCGGCATAAGCTCTTTCCCAATAAGCGGAAGTATACCAAGGGGTATTGAGGTATTTATCGCCTGCCCAATAACTCACCACCGAAGATAGTCCCTGCATCATCGTGCCGGCATAGATTAGGTTTGCCCGCCAGGTTTCGTATGCAAAATCTATACTCCCGGTATAGGTCAATTGCGCGGTGCTAAAGGTAAAATTAGGGTCGAAATTGGTTGGACCATAAGCCACTGGATCCGTATTTATCTGTTCAAAATCCTTCGTACAGCTCTGGAATATCGCAGCACCTGCAAACAGGATTAGGCCCATTATTTTTAGTGATTTCGTTTTCATTTTCATTCAGGAATTAAAATTTAACATTGAGGTTAAGGCCGAAGGTTCTTGCCGGAGGCATCCCTCCGAGCTCAAGACCAGGGAAAGTAGCATTGTAACTCGATTCAGGGTCGATATTATCTGTTTTCTTCATCAGAATAAACAGGTTCCTACCCACGAAACTAACATTCAATGCTTTAATCCGGTCATTGAACAACTTTCCAGGAAAACTATATCCTAAAGTCAATTGCCTAAATTTGATGAAACTAGCATCATTGACAAATAAATGGGAAGCATTATTGGCGGTATTTTCATAGAATTTTGGGGCAAGGTTGCCCAATTCTTCCCTGTTTTCCAGGGTTGCTTTGTGCAATCCCTTGATATAACCCAGGTAATCTGTTCCGGAGAATAATTTGCCTCCGAACTTGCCATCGATCAAAAATCCAAGGTTTATATTTTTATAACTGAATTCATTGTTCCAGCCGGCAAACCACTTGTTATAGGCAGACCCAAAAGCCTTCAAATCGCCCTGTTTTGGCGTTCCATCAGCATTTTTTACGATCTGTCCTTGATCATCATAAGCATAATCAAAGGCGACGACCTGTCCCATGGCCATTCCTGGAATATTCTTTAGGAACCCAACCCCTGAGCGGGAGGTGGCAACCAATTGTTCATCCAAACCATCTGCCAAAGAGATCACTTTATTATCATTGAAGGTCATGTTCAAGGAACTGGTCCACGAAAATTGGTCGTTCTTAATAGGAGTCCCCGTAATCAATGCTTCAACACCTTTGTTTTCGATGGATCCGGAATTCAAAACAGATTGGGCATAGCCCACAGAAGTAGGGATGGTGACCCGGATAATCTCATCTTCAGAGCGTTTTTTATACCAGGTCAAGTCCAGACTTAAACGATCATTAAAGAAACGAATATCCGTTCCGATCTCTAATTCTGATGCTTTGGAAGGTTTTAAACTGGAATTTGGGATGTAATCATAAGAGATCTGACCAAGAGGCGCTCCGTTTAAAGATTCGCTTTTGAAATTATAGGTCAACGCGGTTTGATAGGGATCTGTAGCTTGACCTACAACCGCATATCCCGCACGAAGTTTCCCAAAACTGATCGAGCTGGACTCCAATATTTCGGAGAATACAAATGATCCACTTAAAGATGGGTAAACCACGTTCAGTTTATTGTTCAACCCAGGGGCAGCCAAGGTAGAGAACCAATCAGACCGGCCACTTCCTGTTAAATACAGGTAATCTTTATAGGCCAATTCCATCGTCCCATAAACGGATTGCATTTCCTGTTCGGATTCTGCATAGGCAACCGATTTATTCTTTAAGCCTACAATGGTATGTACACCTGGAACCAAGAAACGCGTACCTTGGTTGGTGGTGATGTCTGATTTGGTATTGCGGTAACTCGCACCTATATTCGGTGTTAAGCCAAAATCTTCCCCCAAGGAGAAGGATTTACCGATCAACATATCCGCATTGACATCGGAGAAACGCATCTTTTGTGACACAAGATTGTTCGGCGCCGAATAGGCCAATCCTTCCGGGAACACACTAAAATAACTGTTGGTATAGTAGTCCTGACCTGCACGTCCTTGGATGAACAGTCCATTATCCAGGGTATAACGGGCAGAAAGGGAACTGATCAGACGGTTTCTGTCGGTATTATTCACGATCTCATAGGCCGCGAAATAGGGATTGGTATCCCAAGGGTTTCCTTTATTATAAGGTATTTCTTGTCCTGCATCGGTTTTCCAAGGTTTTAGATCGCGGATATCCACGCTTGTTGGTAAAAATACCGCATTATAATTGGCACTACCTGCCCCATCGGAAAGCATCGGGCGGTTTTTGGCATCTTCGATGATATAGTTGGCCCGAGCATCTATCTTCAATCGGTTGATGGGTTCAAAAGTGCCGGTCAAACTATAGGATTGCCTATCCAAGCCTGAATTTGGCATGATGGATTTATTCCTCAGGTCACTAATGGACAATCGCAAGGCTCCACCTTCGAATGATTTATTCAAGGCCAATGAATTGGTCCAGGTATGCCCATTGTCATAGAAATTTTCAATATTGTCTTTTTGGGCGATGTAGGGTCTGGAAATACCATCAAACTGCGGGACACTAGAACCATCCAGTTTGGCTCCCCAACTTGATCCGCCAACTTGGGCTGCTGCTGCGCCATCCGCCGGTTTTTCTCCATTGGTACCCTGGCCATACACATATTGCCAATCCGTGCGGTCCATCACTTGCTCCAGAACGAAGTTACTGCTGAACTCGATGCCAGATCCTTTGCCAGACTTGGTGGTGATCAAAATTACCCCCGCTTTTGCCCGTGAGCCATATAATGCGGATGCCGCTGCGCCTTTCAGTACAGAAATGCTTTCAATATCATCGGGGTTGATATTCCCGATGGCATCTCCCATATCTGGTGCATTATCCCATTGGCTACCTTTATTGCCATTCGGATTGGTATTGATGATGCCGGATGGAGAGTTCTCCATAGGCACCCCATTGATTACATATAAGGGTTGATTGGTTTGGCTTAAACTGGATGCGCCACGGATGATCACACTGGTCGCCGAGCCCACTCCACCAGCGGTAGAGGTGACATCCAAACCTGCTACTTTACCAACCAAGGCGTTTGCCACGTTGTTTTCGCGTGCTTGGGTCAGACTTTCTCCGTTAACCTGGGTTACAGAATAACCCAATGTTCTTTTTTCGCGGGTAATGCCCAATGCTGTGACTACCACTTCGTTCAACATCATCTGATCTGGCACCAATTCAATTTTTAAGTTGGTTTCAGCACCCAGAGTAATCTCTTTAGAGGTAAATCCGGTATAGGAAATCACCAAAACAGCTCCTGAAGTAGCCTCCATTTCAAACTGTCCGTTCAGGTCCGTTGCTTTTGCAATGGAAGATCCTTTCAAGCGGATGGTTGCTCCAGCCAATGGATGACCTTCCAGATCTGTTACCAAACCCTTTACCGTCTGCAGTTTTTGCTGATTGACAACGACCAACCCCGATTCGGAGACACTGAAAGCCAATCCATTCTTTTTGAACAGTTTAGGCAGCAGGTCCAACACCAGTTCATTTTCCACGGAAAGGCTCATTTCTTTGGAGAAATTCTTAATTCCCGGGTTGAAAACGAAGTAATAGTCGCTCTGATCCTCAATTAATTTGAGGATTCGGCTCAGTTTTGTTTTCTGTACATCGAGGGTTACTTTCTGCTGGGAATATACATTCCCTTTCACATTGAGCAGAAACAATAAAATCATAATCAAGGTTAGTTTCATTCGGATAATGAATCTAAAGTACAAGTGCCGGTTAGAATGCACTTGCAACAAGTCATTTTTAATCATATTTTAGTACTTGGTTAATTTTATACTTGGCAGACACATGGTCAGATGTGGCTGCCTACTTTAATCGATTCAAAGGATAGTGTTAGCGCACTATCCTTTCTTAGTTTTCTGAAATAGTTACTTTCTTACCATAAATCTTGAAATTAAAAGGTTGAACATCTTGCAATGCTTTTAAAGCTTCCTGAATACTTTCGTTGCTGAAGGTGGCGGTGAAACGATAGTGTTTGATTTTCTCGCCAGCCAATTCAATTTCCACATCATACCATCTTTCCAACATATATTTTACCTCTTCAAAATCTTGATCGGCCATCACCAATCGCCCATTCTTCCAGGCAATGTCGTTGATCTCCTCCGCAGCAAGATTTTCCTCCAGTTCATGGATGACGATCTCTTTTGCTGCTTGTTGTTTTGCCGAAGATAGCTTTTGCTCCTCCATCGGAATTAACTTGGAGGACCGCTGGATGGATACGCGTTGATTCGGTTTGATCAAAATGGCATTGGCACTTTTACCTTTACTGTGCATCTCAATCAACCCTTCCAACAGAAAAGCTTCGGATTCACTGGCTTCTGGATAAGTTTTCACATTGAATATGGTACCTAATACTTTAATATCAAAATCTTCCGTTTCCACCAGGAATGGTTTTTCGGCATCCTTCTTCACCTCAAAAAAGCCTTCACCAATTAATTTTACCCGACGTTCATGTTGATTGAAATCTTCGGAAAGCTGCAATTGGCTCGCTGCATTTAATTTAACAACCGTACCATCGGGCAATGTAAATTCCTTTTTCTCTCCTTTCTTAGTGCTGAGGTTTTGCTGACTAAATACGACTGCAGTAGGAACTGTCCCATCTTTTTCCAGATTCAGAAAATAATAACCAACACTTAATACCGCCAGGAGAACAGCAGCTACGGATGCCCATTTCCAATAGTTAATGATTGGTGTCGGTTTTTGATATGTGGTTTTATCTGTTACTGTTTGCTTAAATTGATGAAGCTGTTTTTGGATTGGTCTACGGTTGGCACTCAATATCTGATAAAGGCGTTTGGCCCTATCTATGGTTTCCGCTTGGTGGGGATTGTTCTTCAGGTAATTTTCCCAATATTGAATGCTAAGATCATTCTCTTCTCCACAATACTGCTGGAAAGTAGAATCTATCAAGAAATCTTCGATCTCCACAAATTTATGTTCTTTCATTCTTTAGGCGTTTACTATATAGTACCGGAAAAACATCGTATTGCCTAAGAGAAATTTAAAGTTTTTTTATCATAACTGAATATCAGACACTTAACTTATTATAAAACTGGATTTTTGAACATCAATAGTCATAGAATTCCTGTCGCATGATCTTTAGGGCATCATACAAGGTATTATAACAGGTCTTGACGGACATATTAGTTATTTCAGCAATCTTTTCATAGCCCAGATTCTCAAAAAACTTTAATTGAACAACCTGCTTTTGTCGAAAGGTGAGCTTAGCGAGGGCAGCTTTCAATTTTAATTGTACGATTTCATCCGATTGTACCCGAATAATAAATTCATCGTAGGGCATTTCTGTCCACTCATCCTGCTCGACCAATAATTTAACGGCATTGGAAAGTTTCTCCCGGCGTTCCAATAAACGGATAATCTTTCTTTTCAGGATGGTAATCAGGTAGGATGGAACGTTCTCCACCCGAACCAGGTGATCTCTTCGCTCCCAGATGGAAAGAAATACATCGTCAGTGGCATCATAGGCCAGTTCCGAATCACCGAAAGTTTTAATGGCAAATCGAACCAATTCGGGGTACAGTTTTGCATAGAGATCAAAATACGCCTCTTCTTCTCCAGAACGTATTCTTTCCCACATAAGCTTATACTGCATATTTTCCCTCATTATTGGTCTATATAAGGTCTGGTCCCCAAAATTATGTTGTGCAACCACCTAAGTTGGTTAATTTTTGCCAAATTCCATAAGCTTCCGGCATTTTTTATCGTGAAATGACCTCCTTCGATCTACTCCTATCCGAAGCCTTTATTTTTCTTTCTTTTTCTTACTTATTTCCGTGTTTATACCAACAAATCGATAAATATTAAAATTAAATTAACGTTTTTTAAAATATTTAATATAACTTTAATATAAACATAATAAAACCTAAATACCCTTTAGAGGGGGATTCAATAGCTTTGCGAAGTATTTTAAGAAACCAAAAACGGCTTTCTGATCCGTTTTCGATGTTAACATACCTTACATTGTGTTTCTTTTTATACAGAAATATGAATAACATAAACTATAAGCGAAATGAATTGTTTACTTACTTATTAACTGACCAAATTATGAAACTTCTACCTGTATTAACAGTCTCCCTGTGCTCCTTATTGCTTTTCACAGGCTGTAAAGACGAGGAGACACTCAAAAAGAGTGATCATGATCCCAGCAAACCAATCTTGCTAAAATCATTCTTCCCACTAGAAGGGGGGGCAAGGACCAAGATTCTCTTAGATGGGGAAAACTTCGGTTCTGATCCATCAAAAATCAAAGTTTATTTCAATAATGCCTTGGCATCGGTAGTTTCCAGTAGCGGCGAACGAATCTATGCTATTGTTCCGCGTTTACCTGGAGAGGACCCGAAAATATCTGTGGTCATTGGCCAAGATTCCATGGTGTATGAGAACAGTTTTGTCTACCATACGCAAGCCCAAGTCAGTACAGTAACGGGAAATGGAAAGAAAAACTTCAAACCAGGAGTGCTTTCTGAGGCAGAAGTTTATGGAAAGTACCTGGAACTGGATGCTGAAGGGAACATTTTCATGTCCTGGCGTGATGGTGGTTCACCAGCAACATTCGGTGTGGCACGTATCAATGAAAAGGAGAACATCGTAACGCCATTGATCGAAGCAGAATCCTCTACCCGGATCCTTTATGCAAATGGATTGACAGTAGACCGTGCGACAGGTATGCTTACAGCTGCCCATGAGTCCACTAAAGAGGTAATCTTTACTTTCGATCCGCGGGAGGCTTGGTACCCCCGACAACGTAACGTGAAATATTCAACTGCAGATCTTAACTCCATTGTGGATGCAGATCGTTATAAGAACTTCGTGACCTTCTGCCCTTATGATGGTCACTTATACACCCGGTACCGCGATGGGAAGATCGCAAAAATCAATCCGGAAACAATGGAAGCAAAAATCGTTCATCAAGGTCCATATGGATCGCAGTATGGACAGGCGATCAACCCTAAAAAACCATGGTTATTATACATCACTTTACACTCCAATGCCTCCCCAACGGAATTTAGACAGGGGATATCCGTATTAGACCTACGCGACCCGAATGGTTCAGGAGGTTTTAAAAGAATGAATGCGCCTGGAGGAAGCGGTTTCCGTGATGGCCCAATTGCTGATGCTTTATTCAACTATCCTAAAGACATCAAATTTGATAACGATGGGAACATGTTTGTTGCCGATTATGGAAACCATTGTATTCGGATGGTATCTGCGGACAACATCGTAACTACGGTTGCCGGGCAACCTGGAACTTCTGGTTACAAAGATGGTGGACCGGTAGAATCCATGTTCAACCAACCATGGGGTGTTGCAGTAAACGAACAGGGCGATATTTATATCGCAGACTGGAGTAATGCGCGCATCCGAAAACTGGTGATCGAATAAATAGGCAAATCAACCTTTCAAACAAATTTATACTAGCTTAAATTAAAATGAAGATATTTCAAACGATCTGTTTGCTGTTGCTATGCCTTACTTTTCCTTCGGCATACGCACAGGAAACAAAAGAATTGACCATTGCCGGAACAGTGGTTAATGAACAGGGCAACCCCATGCCAAGTGTAACGATTTTTATAAAAGACCGTCCATCTGCAGGTACTTCAACAGATGCTGATGGTAAGTTCAGCATCCAAGCGATATATGGGGATAAGATTGTATTCAGCCATACAGGATATGAGAATGTGGAGCATGTTGCTGTGGAAGCTACGACAGCACTACGCATTCAAATCGCTGAAAAAAGCGCCGACATCGATGAGGTCATCGTGGTTGGACTTGGAAATACCCAGCGTAAAATAAGCTCTGTGGGAGCTATCACCACCGTTGATGTGAAATCGCTACAGACACCGGCGCCTTCCATGGCCAATCTATTGGGTGGTCGTGCTGCTGGGGTTATCTCTTTGCAGTCAAGCGGTGAACCGGGGAAAAACATTTCCGAATTCTGGGTTCGTGGTATCGGTACATTCGGTGCTAACAGTAGCGCCCTGGTATTGATCGACGGTCTAGAAGGCGACCTGAACACCATTGACCCTGCCGACGTGGAAAGCTTTTCCATCCTAAAAGATGCTTCGGCCACTGCCGTTTATGGGGTAAGGGGTGCAAATGGTGTGGTATTGGTAACCACGAAAAGGGGTTTGGTAGACCGGATCCAGATCACGGCCCGAGCCAACTCTACCTTATCTGTCCTGAATAAATTACCTAACTACTTAGGTGCCTATGAATATGCGCAGTTAGCGAATGAAGCAACTGCCGTTCGCGGACAAAGTCCATTATACGATCAAACAGAAATGGGGATCATCCGGGATGGATTAGACCCAGATATGTATCCGAATGTGAATTGGCAAAATGAAATCCTGAACAAAAACTATTGGAGACAGAGTTATTATGTTTCCGGTAGAGGTGGTTCAGAGGTAGCTCGCTACTTCTTAAGTTTGGGAGGTAAGAGTGAAACTGCTGCTTATAAGGTAGACAAGAATAGTGTATATAGTTCGAATGTAGGATTTGACACGTATAACTACCGCATCAACCTGGATCTGAACCTGACCAAGACCACGAAAGTCTTCTTGGGATCCGATGGTTTCCTATCCAAATTAGATCAACCTGGTGTAGCCAATACGGAATACATCTGGAGAACACAATCCAGATTGACTCCATTATCCATTCCTACACAATATTCGAACGGCATGCTTCCAGGAATCGGAGGCGACGACCGTTCATCGCCTTATGTGATGATCAACCGCACGGGTAGAGCATCCGATCAAGCCTTTAAAGGAAAAGTTACATTAGCGTTGAACCAAGACTTGAGCCCTTTGGTGAAAGGTTTGAAATTCCGCGCACAAGGAGCTTACGATATCCACAGTTTCTTTAATGAAAGAAGAAGGGTACAACCGGCATTACATAAAGCATTGAGCCGTGCAGCTGATGGTTCATTGGTGATGCAAGAAGTGGTACAGGAGCAAAAGGCTACTTATACCAAAGGCATCAGCCAATACCGTAAGTTCCACTTGGAATCGGTCCTTAATTACGACCAGCAATTTGGAACAGATCATCGTACTTCCGCTCTGGTATACTACTACATCAGTGATGCGAAGAATACCGTTGATGCAACAGGCAACTTAGAGGCGATTCCTTTGCGCTATCAAGGGGTATCCAGCCGATTGACCTACGGATTCCGGGATACTTATCTATTGGATGTGAACTTCGGGTACACCGGTTCTGAAAACTTCCAACCGGGCAGACAATATGGATTTTTCCCATCAGTTGCTTTAGGATGGGTACCAACAAGCTATAAATTCATGCAGGAATCAGCTCCTTGGTTGAACTACTTCAAGATCAGGGCATCCTACGGTTCCGTGGGTAATGACCGTATATCCAGCATTCGATTCCCCTATTTGACGAAAGTGGATGTTAAAGATGATGATGTATGGGGTGTTGGAGGCATTGAAACCATTATGGAAACCCGTATTGGAGCAGATAATTTAGCTTGGGAAAGAGCTGTGAAGTCTAACATTGGTTTCGAAGGAAAGCTCTTCAAAAATAAAATCGACTTTGTAATCGATTTCTTTAGCGATCAGCGGAATGGTATTTTCCAACAACGTGTTCAGGTTCCTGAATATGTAGGGGTAATTTCGAATCCATTTGCCAATGTAGGGCGCATGAAGAGCTCAGGTATCGATGGAAACTTGAGCTACACCACCAACCTGTCCAAAGATTTTGGAATCACATTAAGAGGTAATTTCACCTATTCTAAGAACGTAGTCCAAAATTGGGAGCAGGCTTATTTAGAATATCCTTATTTGGAATTCAATGGCTTCCCTTACAATTCCATTCGGGGTTATCAAGCCTTGGGATTGTTCAAGAACGAGGAGGACATCAAATATAGCCCTAAACAAACCTTTGGCACCGTACTACCTGGAGACATCAAATACAAAGATGTGAATGGTGACGGTACGATCGACAAATTGGATATGGTTCCTCTGACGCATAGTAACTATCCGTTGACGATGTTTGGTTTTGGGGGGGAATTCCGGTATAAGGCACTAACCTTAGGTGTATTGTTCAAAGGGACTGGAAGGACGAATTTCTTCTATGTAGGACAGCGTATGCAAGTGAATAATGTTTGGGAAACCAATGGAATGGGTTATATGCCGTTCTTTGAAGGGAACCTAGGGAATGTTCTGGATATTGCCGCCGACCCAGCAAACCGTTGGATACCGATGGACTATGCCATAGCAAATGGCATCGATCCTTCTTTGGCTGAAAATCCGAATGCAAGATTCCCACGTTTACAATATGGAAATAACCAGAACAACAGCCAGATCTCCAATTTCTGGCAAGGCGATTCCCGTTACATACGTTTGGAAGAGATCACCTTGAACTACAATGTGAACCCTAATTTCATGAAGCGTATCGGGGTATCTTCAATGGACATCCAATTTGTAGGAAACAACCTGTACGTTTGGGATAAGGTCAAAATTTTTGATCCTGAGCAAGCCGCATGGAATGGCCGTAAATATCCAATTCCATCTACTTATTCTGTACAGTTGTACTTGAACTTCTAATCCTTAACCGTAAAGACAATGAAAAAACAACTCATAAAAAGGATCGTGCAAGCAGGGCTATTGGTTACTACGGTATTCATGAGCAGCTCTTGTAAAGACTATCTAAACATCGACAATTATTTCGATGACGAATTCAATATTGATTCTGCCTTCAGTAACACCCGTAATATAGAGGCCTACATGTGGGGTGCAGCATCGATGTTCCCAGATGAATCCAATACCGTAAGGTTTGGCTTCACTCCTGGCCCGATGGCAACCGATGAAGGATTCAATGGATTGACCGGAACCGGAACCACCAACGTGTATTACGGGATGGATTTTGTAACCGGGAACATCACGCCAGATTATTACGGAGCAGGTGCTGGAGCCAACGATTACAACTTGAATCAGTGGAATCGCTATTACAAGATCATCCGTAAAGCAAATAGTATCTTGGCCAATCTGGATGTACCAAGAGATCTAACGAATGCCGATCGATTACGTATCGAGGGGTATACCCGCTTTATCCGAGCTTATGCTTATTATAACATCATAGTGGATTACGGTCCGGCCATTTTATTGGGTGATGAGGTGGTTAACACGAATGAGCCGATCGAATATTACGACCGTCCTAGAGCAACCTATGATGAGACCATGGAATACACCTGTGCGGAATTTGAAAAAGCCGCTGCATTGATGCCGAAAGAAATCTCCATTCTGGATTTCGGTCGTCCGAGCCAGGGCGCTGCCTATGCCTTGATCGCTCGCTTGAGATTGATCCATGCATCCCCATTATTCAATGGTGGACCAGTAGCCAATTCCTATTTTGGAAACTGGACACGTAAAACAGATAATGTACATTATGTTTCCCAACAATATGATGAGAAACGATGGGCGGTAGCCGCTGCAGCCGCCAAACGCGTGATGGAAATGGGGAAATACAAACTCTATACCGTTGTTGCTGATGCAAATACACCTGAGTTACCAAAAAATGTCACTTCCGACCCCAACTTCTATAGCGCCTTCCCGAATGGAGCAGGTGGTATTGATGCCTTCAAATCCTACTCGGATATCTTTACCGGAGAAGCAGTACCTGGAATCAATCCGGAGGTTATCTGGGGAAGAAACACAGAATACCTGAATGCCTATATCAATTTAGGTTCCTTTCCACCTTCCTTAGGCGGTTGGGGTAGGTTCTGTGTTACCCAAAAGGTAGTTGATGCTTATTTAATGGATGATGGTCGCACGAAAGAAGAAGCTTCGGTAGATGGCTATTATTCAGAGACAGGTTTTACCACATCTCCTAAAAGATTCTCAGGTTATCCGTTGAATTCTGGTGTTTACAATATGTACAACAATCGCGAAATGCGTTTCTATGCATCCGTCGGTTTCAATGAAGCCGTTTGGCAAGCAGGATCAAGTACGACCTTGAACAATTATACCGCGAAATATTATTACCAAGATGCAGATGGTCGTGGCGGAGTTACTGCCACTTCACCTAACTATCCGATCACAGGTTATGTGATCAAGAAATACAACCACCCTATGGATGCATTTCAAGGTACGGGTGCACGTAGGATCAAAAAAGCATACTCGATTATCCGGTATGCCGAAATCCTATTATCCTATGCCGAAGCTTTGAATAACATCACAGGTAGTCATTCGGTTCAATTGGGCGATAAAACCTATACCATCAGTCGTGATGCGGAAGAGATTCAGAAAGCATTCAACCAGGTTCGTTATAGAGCAGGACTTCCAGGGTTGACAAGTTCACAAACAGGAAGCAGAGCTGAAATTCAGAAACAGATTGAACGCGAACGTATGGTAGAATTCCTTTGGGAAAACAGACGCTATTATGATGTTCGACGCTGGGGAATCATGGAAGAAACCGAACGTGAACCTATCCGTGGTATGAACCCGGATGGTGCTACGAAGGAGACCTATTACCAACGCGTAATCCCTGGTACTTCCTCTTTCTTAACCCGTGTAGTGGACAAAAAACTGGTTTGGGTTCCGATTCCACGTACAGAAATGAGAAGATTGCCTTCTTTGGATCAAAACCCAGGTTATTAGGAAATTTAAAATAGAGCAACATGAAACGTAAATATATAGCGATGTTGGCACTTCCCTTGGTGCTGACTTCATGCAAGGACAACGAGATTTTTGAAAAGGAAATGTATAAAAATGTGGTGGCCTTGATCAGCAGCAGTTACCATAATACTTTTCAGGAAGTAGTCCCTTTAACCGGTGAGGAATATACCGGGTATATCGCAGCTTCCTCTGGCGGTACAGATGTTCCGGCAAGCAATATGGTCATCCAATTGGAGGAAGACAAAGCTGCCTTGGATAATTACAATAGAGCTCTTTATGATGCAGATGAAAAACTCTATGCAAAGCTTCTTCCCCGCGATAAATATGTGATAGAAGATTATAAGATCCAGATCAATGCTGGCGAACGTACCGGAAGAACCATGGTTAAATTACATGCAGATGGACTTTCTCCTGATTCTACTTATTTTATTTCCCTAAAAGCTACGGAAACCCCTGGAGTGGAACTTAACACAAAGAAGAACACTATTCTATACCAGATCCAGATAAGGAATGATTATGCGTCCCAGGCGACAAACTCCCTTTACAGCATGACCGGAGCAGCAAATGAATTAGTTACTGCAGGAAACAAAAAAATGTTCCCTCTTACCAAAAACTCGGTAAGACTAATTACCGGAACGGAGGCCTTTGAAAACAATCTGGAGCACATCAATAAAACTTCCATGGTTTTAGAGGTGGGCGAAGATAAAAAAGTAACCATCAAACCCTTTAAAGATCTTCAGATGAAACAGTTGGATGGAGACAGTAGATATCCTAACACTTATACTTTAGAGGAGATTTATGGAAGAAAATTCCATGTATTTCTCTTGAGTTATGAGTATACCTACAATAAAAAAACAATCCACATGCAAGAGGAGCTCCGGATGGAAATCACCAATTAAATAATAAAAAAAGCGACCCGAGGTAGAGTGCCCCCAGAAAGTGTCTAACTTTTTGGGGGCAATGCAAGGGTCGCTTTTTTTTTGAACTTTCCCTTCCCCCTTTTGTTCTAAAATAAAAACTATCATGAGCAAACAGGAAAAAGATCCAAACAGAGAAACAGAACAAATAAAGGAAACGGATAAAAACAAGAAATTCCCCACTCCAGACGAAAAGAAAACCAACGTGGAAGACAATACAGGGAAACGGCCAGAAAAAGATACCAATCCCCTCCCTCCAAATCCAAATAAAGTGGATGACCACGATTAAACTAAATATTTCCTATTAGTTAATACAACTTTAACGATATTATAATTCCCCTCTAACCGTATAAAAGAGGAGTGTTTTTTAGTTTTGCTACGTTTTTATGGCAAAAAAAGCATATCTAAACTCAGCAACAACAAAAATTGCTCCAACGAGAAGTTTCTCAAACCCCAAGAAAATTTCTAATGCTTCCTTAAAAACAGATGAAATATGAAATTAATTAAACTATATTTTAACTGTCAAACTAATGAAAACCATTAAACTTTTAGGTTTGTCCATGTCACTTTTCCTGCTGTTTGCAGCATGTAAAAAAGACATGGAGATAAAAAAGAGGGACTACGACCCCAGTAAACCGGTCGTTTTGAGCTCCTTCTATCCCCTTGAAGGAGGGGCCAGATCAAAAATCCTCTTGGACGGGGAGAACTTTGGAACCGACACTTCCAAAATCAGGGTGTTCTTCAACAATGCCAAAGCTTCAGTCGTTTCCAGCACAGGAAGCCGGATCTATGCCATTGTACCCCTTCTACCGGGAGAAAACCCGAAGATTACTGTTGTCGTAGGCACAGATACCATCGAGTACCAAGAGAAATTCAACTATTATACCCAGGCCCAAGTCAGTACGGTAGCCGGTAATGGAAGTTTGTCTCTCAGTGAATGACCTCTTCCAAAAATGCTTTCCAGAGGATAAAACCTCTACCTGGGTCGCTGTAATCATGAAGGATACGGCTAAATCTTTCGGGAATATGGTTTTCTAAGAACATCTGTCTACCTTTTTCACGAATAATCTGGAGATCTTTATCTATCATCGCAACAGCGTCTTCCAACACAGTTTTGTTTTTATCTGTGTGCCAGATATAAGTCGCCTCCTCCGTATCTAGGGTTTCAAGGATGATGTGGTATTGGCTGTCTCCCGATAGTAGAAATACAAATGCAAAGGGACTAAGCACGAACCTAATCTTCATAATACTGCTCAGGTGTTGATCGGCTAAGAATTGAACTTGTCGAGAATGCTTGTATTTTCGTACTTTAAGGATTTCAGACAGTAATTCTTCGGCATTTGCGTATACTGTCTCGCCATTTTGCAACTGGTCCGAGGTCAATATATTTTGCTTTTGAAAAGGTAGCTTACTTAATAGTCCCTTGTTCAGAAACTGGAATTTTACACCTTCCACAATTTCTTTATTTATTCGTTCTATATCTTCGGAAGTAGCGATTTGAGCTACCAGTTTTCCGTATTCAAATTCAGCGTTTAACTGAACGTTGATGTTTTTAGATTTCAGTACCTTGATAAAGTAAGGTTTTAATACCTCAAACTCAGGCCTAATCTCCAAATTTTCGATTTGAAATTCCAAAACCGTATGCATCTCTTCTACTTTATAAGTGAAGACCACATGGCCATAATGAAACGATAGATCCTCAATGGGTCTCTTGGTACTTTTTTCTAAGGTTAATAAATGACCTATTTGAGACTGGTAATCCATCGTTGGATCATCAAAAAGTGTAGCTTGTTTGGTGATTTTACGATAATAGATATTCCGTTTTAGAAACATCTTGTCTAGATAATCGATCTTCACATCCCGATAGTCGTATATAGTTGGATTGATCTCGGATCGCTGCACCCGACCAATGTATTGAATCAATTTTCCATGGAAAGCAAAGGGGTAGGCCAAGAACAGCGTGCTGATATGCTGAATATCCGAACCTTCGCCAAAGTACTGACCTGTCGTAATCAATACTTGAAAATTCCCTTCTGACAATGTTTTCCATTTCGCTTTCTTACTACTGTCTGAATCATATCCGCTGAGCGTTATGGTTTCATAATTTGATTTTAGCCATAGATTCAGCGTCTCGATATGTTCTTTTCTTTCGGTAATTATAACTGCCTTTTTTCCTTGGTATAACTCGGCGGATACATCGTCTACTATTAATCTGTTTCTTGCTGTATCATGAATTAGAATTTGGGAAAGTGTTTCGAAACTGTCGGTTTTAGAATTATAGGGAACATGGAGTGTGGTATTCCGGACGATGATATTTTCACTTTTGTAATCTTCAATTTCCTCTGGTCGGATTTCCGTAATGATATCACCGAGATAGGTGAAAATCAATTTATCATCATTATATTTCCGAAAAGGAGTCGCTGTGAGACCGTAGCAATAAACACTGTTTAGTTTTCCGACAGTGGTACGGTAAGATTCCGCTGGAATATGATGGCATTCGTCGATCAGGATTGTGCCAAATTTGTCCTGAATGATTTCGATATGTTTTGGAAGACTTTGTATCGTTGCAACGGTTATTGTACTTGCACCCAATTTTGCTTTTCCCTGGCCTATAAACCCAATTTCTTTCTTCGGTATCCCTAGGAATGACTCGATACGCTCCACCCATTGATCCAATAATTGCTTACGATGCACGACAATAAGGGCAGGTTGTTGTTTGTCTGCAATAATTTTCAGACCGATAACAGTTTTTCCTGTTCCTGGCGGTGCGACGATTACTCCGAAATCCTTTTTTTCTACTGCGGAGACAGCATTGATCTGATGCTTTCGTAATGCGGCATTAAAAGAAAATTGGATTGGCGGTAGCTCACGTCTATTATCAACAAAGTCATGTGTTACCTGTGATTCTCTACAGAAACGAAGCAATTTCCCGATAAACCCTCTTGGGATAAGGATTTCATTTTCGATTTCATCAATCAATTTAAAGAACCTAGGTGTTTCAAAAGTGCTTCTCCCTGACTTTTTCTTAATGAAAAAGGCTGAATTAGCAAAATTAAGTTGCTCCTTCAAAAAATTGATGAGTACAAATGGTATAGCGTGACTATTTATACGGATCGAATTGCTCAGGGCGATTTTAAGTTTTCCATCAACAACGGGTACATAGCTTTCTTTACTTCCTCCTGTTTGATTGAACATCTCCTCTAGGTAATCAAAATTGACTCTTTTAATTTCTTTTAAATATGCGATTTGATCAGGAAATGGATCCATCGTTTTGGAATCGATAAAGGAACTGTTGCCATTCTGTACAGCAGGTGAAAATAAGGGCATTGCAATTAGATTTCCTAAACCTTTGCCAGACAGGTAATCTTGATTTGGAAACAGACGGTCAAAGCTGGAGCTTTTATCAAATGGCGAGAATGCACCGCATCTTTCCAAGATATGCATAAATAACTTACGACTTTTGGCTGCTGGATAAGGGCTTTCAAAGAAAATCCAGACATGTGCGCCATTGCCAGAACGGGAACGTTCGAGATAAGCAGGGATATTTTTGGCTGTACATAATTCGAGAATTTTCAAAGCATGTTGTTGCCAATCGGATTTATCGAAGTCAGCTACTAAAAACCAAGAAGTGTTATCTTGCAACAGTGGGTAAATTCCGATCTGTTGAAGGCCGTTAAGATGTTTCGTAATTTCTATTTCTGACAATGGCAGGTAGCTTTTGTGGGCATAGCTTTGAAAAGTACCGCCATTAGCCTTATGGAGTCGATAATGGTATGGATCATAGCTATAGGCTGGCATGTACCCGCTTTTATTTCCATTCTCCCATCGTAAAGCAAATATGTCTTCACGGCCTTTAAAAAGGTTGAGAAGATAGATTATGTCCTCGTTAGTGAATTCCACTTGTTTTTATTTTGGTATTAAGATAATGAATTGGAATATACATCTTAAAAAAATTAATAATCTGGACCACTTTCGTTTATTCAAAGTGACTATTGAGATTTGATGTCAAGCGTTGTTTTTGGGTAATTGTTCCTTATGATCGGTTTAGGACCAGAGGTGTAGTTTTTTGGTTTTTTCAGGTAGAAGAGCAAACAATAATTTTTACTCATGATTTGATCATTTAAGTGTAACAAAGTTAGCCTTGCAGTAAAATGAAATCAAGATCTTCAACTGACTTGAATGTGTTACAAATCAAATTTATTGGGAATAGTTGAAAGCTTTGTAGGCACTGAAAAACAAAAAAGATTGCAATCATTTGATTTGCAGGCTTTTTGTATGTTTTGATCTGAAGATCTGTAGCCCTTAGGGTGATATAAAACATGGCTTAACAATGACAATTAATACCCTTTTATTAATATGCGGTTCTTTTGGGGGTTCTATTTTCTACTATCAATTATAACTAAAACCACTACTTTAGTATTTCCATTTATCATTAATCCGATTTCCAAGCTTTTTAAAGCATTAAATCATTTCAAGTTTTTGTTAATTATCACATTATTATTGATTGTGTATGAAAATGAATCTTTGAAAGAATTTAAGGAAAAGGAATTGAATGGATTTAAATCAGAAATCAACCAATTAAGAGACGACAATGAGCTTTTGAAAAGCCTTGTGGCAAAAAACGATCAAATAATAGATCTTCAATTTAAGAGAATTGCAAAATTAGAGGAAAAACTCAAAAAATAGTTGTTTTTATCAATTTGGGTTAAATCGGTTTAACGAGCAAAGCCGGACGGATGTTCGGCTTTGCTCGTTTCTTGGGTATTTGGGTATATTTGAAAAAAGTATGTGAAGTCATTTGGAAAATATGAATTTGGAAGAAATCAAAGATACTGAAATAGTTGTTTTCATGCCTCAAGGTGGGCAAACGGAATTTCAGGTTGTTTTAGATGCTGGCCAAGATACAGTATGGGCGACCGAACAACAGATCATAGAGCTGTTTGGCAAGGCACGGAGGACTATCGGGGATCACATTAAGAATATCTATGAAGAGGGGGAGCTGGATAAAGCTTCAACTTGGCGGGAATTCCGCCAAGTTCAAAAGGAAGGTGAAAGGGAGGTATCCAGAAAAGTGCCTGTCTATAACTTGGATGTCATTATTTCAATAGGATACAGAGTGAAATCTCCTGTCAGTGTCGAGTTTAGAAAATGGACAAACCAAAAACTGAAGGACTATCTACTAAAAGGGTATTCAATCAAAAGTGTTGGTTTGATTTTGAAACTTTATTTAATTTAAATTTTCATGTAAAGAATCCAGTCTCATCTGACCGTCATTTAAAGCTAACGATTAAAATTTAGGTTTTTTTCTAAAGATAATGCTCTATTTCTATGTTCAAAAAATAATATTACAGCGGAAAGTTCTCCATTCTAGTGAGGAATAAGAAACTTTGTGTTATCATGTTAAAAGAATTTTTCATATCATTATTATGAGATTGGAGAATTTTTTATTGACATCAAAATCAATTGTACTGCAATTCATTATTTAGTACGCTCTCTATTAATGTATTTCCTTTTTGCCTGATTATATTTATTGTCGGGTTTCTACGGGAATAATTTCTCAATTGGTGCCGGAAAATAGATGAAAGCCCTAAACGTTTGTTAACAGACAAATTGTTCTTATTTATAGACAGTAGATGGTAACCTAGAGCTAGGGGCACTTTCAAAAATTAAAGGATTGAGACGATAATTAAAACAATAAAATCTCTAAGTTGACGAAATAAATTATTAATATCTTTAATTTTGCTGATTATATCTTTAATACATATTCAGATCCTCTTTATTCCTTTATCTCATATTTTCAGAAGAAGTTCTAGTTAAACCAATTGTTTTTTGCTTATTATTTAATTCTTTATGACGATTGATTTTATACTGTGCACTGAATTTTGTAACGCCTATATTTCCCTTCTTTGAGTTTGGTTCTAGCAATTGTATAAAATTGTTGGATGCTAACTTGTAGACATCGTCCACAACATTTTAAAATTTAACTGGCTACAGTAATAAAATATACACGATTTCTATAATAAAACCATAGCGAATTCCGATATGGTGGAATTGCTATGGTTAGGGTTTTGGTAGGTTGAATTATGGAATTTCTCTATTGCATTGCTCCTTGATCCGCTACAATTGGCCAACCAGGGTTTTGATATAAACTTGAATTGCCTGGTGTGGCATCTGAAGAAGTAATCGTAAAATGGTTAAACGCTATTGGACTTAAATAATGTGCCTCTGTCCAGCGATAGCCATTTAAAACCAAGTTGTTTGCATTTAGATTTATACGGTAAGGTCTTAAATAGGAGCTTTCGCTTTTTGCTGATACATTTGCCGTTTTACCAGGTGTATTTGGTTCTATTAAAACGGAGACACCTTTATTGGTAAACCATTTTTGCATTGGTCCCCAAACTTTAATTCCCTCTAAAATGACAGGGTTTGTCTTTAGCTGATCTAAAGCCCTCCAGCGTTTTAAATCAGCATAACGGAAGCCTTCTGACATAAGCTCTAAACGACGTTCTCTACGGATATTGAACAAGGTTTTATCGGTAAGGATATTGCCTGCACTGTATGCTGCAAAATCTCGTTTGGCTTCTTCCTGCATATTTGTGTTATTAATCGTGATTTGAACGTCCGAATTAACACCTGCACGTGTCCGGATTCGCTGCCAATAATCCAATGCTTTTGCATTTAAAGACTTATTTTTTAAATAACTTGCTTCGATATAATTTAAGTAAGCTTCTACGGCACGGAAGACGATAGAACCGGTGGTTCCTGCAGAACCTTCTGCCTGACCAGATAAATAACTCATTCCTTTTTTAAGCGCATAACCAGTGACGTAACGGGTTTCTGCAAGCCCTACGATATCAGGATAGCCTTCTAACATCGGTCCGCCAGTCGTGTTGTTTTTGTCGGTAAAGCGTAATTCACGAGGCCCTTTCATGAAAATCTGTAACCTGTTGTCACGATCTGCTTTCACTATAGAAATGGAATCATCACCATGATAACCAGAGCCGGTTGCATAAATTGGTAATCCATTGGACATCGTAAAGCTTTCTACCAAACTACGTGTATATCCCGTATTTCCACCATTAGTGTTCATGTAATGGTTTACATTATGAGAAACATTTAAGGCTGCAGAATAGCTTCTCCAAAGGAGAACTTCACCATACTTGTTCATATCCATGTCATTGAACATGTTGAAATATGGGTTTGCTGAAGAATTATATCCATTATCCTTCGTGTTATTAACCAAAGGCACAGCATCAGCTACTTTTTCTGCTGCTTCCATAGCCTGTGTTAAAAAGAAATCTATTTCTGTATCCAAGTTTAAGGTAAATGTAGGGTGGGATTTCTTTCCGGGCCAATTAGCTGATCCTGGAACCAATGCCGTATTCCTATGGTACAATAACCAAGTTGCTTCATATAATGCTACTCGCGATTTGAATAAATAAGCTGCATTTTTATTTAGCCTATTTTGAGCATTCGGAGATGTCGATTTCAATAGGGTGATGGCTGAATCTAAATCCGAAAGAATAAATCTGGAAACCATATTTCGTGGTTGTCTCACTGAAGCTCCAACTAATTCACCTAACTCATCTTTAAGGGTAGTTTTTATGATTGGAAAATCACCCAATGCTTGTACTTTATTGAAATATTCATATGCACGTAAAAAGTAGGATTCGCCGATATAATGTTCAATATTTCCGGCAACACCAGATAGTTTGTTTGCTTTCCATTTTGGAACGACCTGTTCGATGAAATAGTTAAGATCACGAATTCTTCCGAATTCATAATCACCACCGGCAGTGGGAACTTTCCATTCTCCTGGAACCCAACGTGTAGCATAGGAACTGGTCATTTGATTATCAGTGTGATTATCATTGGCGAATGTTCCAACACCCCAACCCCCATGTGTAGGGAAGTTGTATTTGGAGATGGTATATGTAGCTAAATCAGCCTCTGTATTTAAGTAATCAGAAGGTGTAATATTGGAGAGCGGCGCGCGATCTAAGAAGTCATCACAGCTAGTGAAGAATAAACTGCCTAGGGCAAGCATGCTCAGTATTTTGTTGAACTTGTTTTTCATGTTTGCTAGATTAGAAATTGATGTTTAAACCAAATGAATAAATGGTTGAGAATGGATAGGTTTTACCATCATTCCATCCGCCTAAGCCTACGGACTCTGGGTCAAATACCTTGGCCATTTTTGTAAATGTCAATAGATTTTCACCCGATAAATAGAATCGAACCTTGGATACACCGATACGACTAAGAGATGCATGATTTAAAGAATAACCAATTTGGGCATTTTTTAATCTCAAATAAGCACCATTTTGAAGGTATCTGGTTTGTGTGTATTGGTTTTTAGTCGTGTTGAAATATGGTCTTGGTAAATAGGAATCGGTGTTTACACCTAAGATTCCATTTTGAACCATCAAAGAGTTTTCGTCACGGAAGAAGTCCATATTTTCTTGGAATCCGGCAGATTGCCACATGCCTCCATTAGCTCCCCAGAAATATGGACCATTTGGCATATAATCTCTTTTGCCAACACCCTGGAAGAACACACGGAAATCAAATCCTTTATAATTTCCTGATAAATCCAGACTATAACGGTAGCGAAGTTGACTATTTCCAATAATGCTTATATCACCATGTTCGTCTAATCTGTTTGATCCAGCAGAGATATTTCCATCGCCGTTTAAGTCAGCATACATGATATCACCTGCTTGCCATTTACTAGCAAAACTTTGCTTACTAGCAGCTAAATGGGCATCCATTTCCTCTTGAGTTTTGGCAATGCCTATGGTTGTATATCCCCAGATTTCTCCAACGCGGCGACCATTGTACCAATTATTCAAGTTGCCTGTTAAGTTAGGGTATTTGGTTACAGTTTGTCTATCATCAGAAAGAACGCCTCTAATGTTATAATTGAAATCACCAATTTTATCCTTCCAAGTTAATTCTAATTCAAATCCTTTGGAGTTCATTTCCGAGTTGTTGATTCGAGGGACTTCAGTGCCTAAAATAACTGGTAGTTCAGGTGCTGGTCCAATCATATTGAATGTGTTTCGCTGGAACACTTCGAAAGTCAATCCAAGTTTGTTGTTTATAGCTTGTAAGTCAAGTCCAATATTCCAACTGCTGATACGCTCCCAAGTTAAACTACTGGCAATTAGACCTGGAGCACTGGACGTGTTGGTCTTTTGACCATTCAGTAACCATGAACCTCCATTCACTGCAAACGGCATAATAGAATAGAACGGATACCAATTGTCGGTATATTGATTGCCCAACTCACCATAAGAGCCTCTTAGTTTGAACATAGATACTTGATCTTTCCATTTCCAGAAATCTTCATTGGCGATGTTCCAACCTGCCGAGAAAGAAGGGAATAAATTCCAACGTAAATCTCTTGGAAATCTGGAGGAACCATCGTAACGTCCGTTTACTTCTAGCAGGTACTTCTCTTTATAGTTATAATTCAATCTACCGAAGAACCCTGCCGTTGCCCAATGTTGATATTGACCGGAGGTCAAAGGATTTAGCGTTGCGGTATTAAGAGTTGGAATGTTATCTGAAATAAGATCAGTCATACTTCCGTTCAGCGTTCTATATTTATTTAGTTCGGAGTTGAAACCTACTAGAGCTTTGAATTGATGATCATCAGTTAAGCGAAAAGAATAATCAGTAAATAAATTGGTCGAGAAATATTCATCTTTACGGTTGCTCTCAGAGACAGCAGTATAACCTGCAGCACTGTAACTTACTGCAACTGGATATGGATTACCATCGGCATCATAACCATAGGCTTTTAAAGTTTCACCATGACCGTTGTTGTTTATTATTCGGTAATTAACATTTCCGGTAATATTCCAACCGGCCAAAGGTCGAACATTTAATTGTAGTTGCTGGTAAAGTAAATCTTTTACTGAATTTGTGCGACCTCCGTCTACTAATTGAGCTAGTTCACTAGGGTCTGAGAAATATCCATTGTCATCACGTACAGGAACTGTGGGCCATCTTCTTGCGATATTATGGTAATAAAGGTCATTCATATGGCTTGCTTTATCATAATTCTCACGAACGAATCGTGTATTGCTCATAAGATCAATGTTATCATGTAATTTCACATTGATTTTGTTGGAAAAGGCGTAACGTTTGAAGTCATCTTTAGCATACTTATTCAAACCGTTTTGATCCATAAAGTTCAACGAGCTATAGAATTGTAATTTCTCTGTTCCACCATTGGCACTTAATGTATGCTCATGGGAAGGGGAGTAGTCACGATAGAACTCATCAAACCAGTTGGTATTGGCGTTTGAGCCACCGTAATATTGCCAGCGGCCGTTTGTACCTTTAGTACTTACTGTCGTAATTTCACCATTTTGATAGGCAATAATACGGTCCAATACATCTTGTCCAAAAACAGCTGACTCTCCGTCATTGGATTTTACCTCATTGAAATAGTAGGCAAAGGTTTTAGAGTCCAACATTGTTGGTAATCCTCTTGGTTTACTGAGTCTAACGTTATTGTTATAGTTCACAACTGTTTTCCCCTGCTTACCCGATTTAGTGGTGATTAGAATAACTCCAAAAGGTGCTCGAGATCCATAAATGGAAGATGCTGCTGCATCTTTTAGAATGGAAATGTTTTCAATATCATTGGGGTTAATAGCATTAAGATCGCCTTCCATACCATCGATAAGGACTAAGGCTGAAGAACTGGAGCCTACTCCAATCGTACCGGTACCACGAATATTTACATTCATGGTTTGGTTCAGTTCACCTCCCAATCCCGAAGTCTGAACATTAAGTCCAGGAGCTAGACCTTGAAGTGCTTGACCGACATTTTGAACAGGTCTAGATTCTAATTCCTTGCTGTCTATACTGGATACAGCTCCAGTTAAATTTACTTTTTTCTGTGTTCCATAACCCACCACGATAACCTCTTCCATTTCATTATGCATTTCTAACATGGTAATAGTCATATTTGCACCTGTAATACTTGCACTTGAAGTGGCATAGCCTAATGATGAAACTTCTAAGATTGCTCTTGAACTCGAAACAACTAATGAGAATTCTCCTTGTAAATTAGTGGAAGTCTTATTATTAGTGCCTTTTTCGGTTACAGTTGCACCCGGAAGTGGAGCACCGTTTTTATCTACAACTCGACCAGTGGCCGTATATTGCTTACTTTCATTGCTTACAACGAGTTGGTCGATATTCTGTTCTGCAGATGCTGGTTTTAAAAGGATTAGCTTGTCTCGGACTTCATATGCAACATTCTCGTTCGCCAAAATTTTATTCAAGGCATCTTGAACAGTTATTTCGGTCTGCACTAGGTTGATTAACTTCTTGTTTTTTAATAGGGATTCCTTGTAAACAATTTGATATCCGCTTTTCTTACGAATCTCTGTTAATGCTTGTTTGACTGTTGCATTTTTTAGATTCAATGAAATAGTTTGTCCAAAACTAACTGCAAATCCTTGCAAGGCTAAGCAAGAAATAATTAGGGTCAGCTTGGAAGCCTTTGAAATCCTTGGCAATGATTTCATGCCAATTTCTTTCAAATGCTGAAAGCATGTTAGGTAATTTTTGTTCATACCGTTATAATGGTTTTAGGATTTATAAAATGGTGTTTTATTTACCTTATACCTATAAGAGTACAACAGGGGTAGTTACCCTAAATAAAAAAATTATTTTTTGAAATTGATGATATTGTTGGCTAACTGCATACTGAAATCTCCAGATTTTTCCAGGAGTTGTAGAAGTTCAGGTAATTTCTTTTCACGAGCCAAATAAATGGTGAAGTATTCCGAAGGAACATCTTTACCATTGAATTCAAAATCATAGTATTTCTGAAGATCTTCCAGAATATGTTTTAATGTTCGATTGTTGTAATACAAATAGCCATCTTTCCAAGCTAATGATTCCTCCATTTCACCATCATTTAATTTGACAACTTCTGTATCTGCTTCGTTTATTTTGGCTAAATCACCGGGAAACAGCTTTTTCAGAATTCCATTCTTGTTTTTTAAGTTTATTCGACCTTCATACAATAGCGTTTCATCATTATTGTTTCCTGTTTTTACATTAAAAGCAGTACCCAATACTTCAATAGTTTGTAATTCGGTTTGAACTTGAAAGGGAGCTTTCTTTTTAGCTACTAAGAGAGGTTTCACCTCAAAATAGGCTTCGCCAGATAATGTGAGTTTTCTATCCTCCATGTAGTTTGCCTGATATTTAAGGCTGGATTTAGAATTTAGATTTACAATAGATCCGTCTGGAAGCTCAACTTTATAGAATCCCCCAACTCCTGTTTTAATATTTAAAATGTCCTTATTGCTTAATTGCAGTTTGGCAATATTTAATACAGTGAGGTTTTTCGATTGATTCTGATAAATCGCTTGCGAACTATTGGAGTCTAATATTAACTTATTGGATTTTGAAGAGAATAAATCTTTTTGAGTATAGGTTCCCTGATTGAAATCAGCAGTAAACTCCCGGGGCTGATACATATCGATAGAATCTTGGAAGCTAAATTTATGTGCATACATAAAGAAGCCCAATAATAATATCGTGCAGCCTAAGGCAATAAACGTGATACGCTTATTTCGTTTCCTTCGCTTATCCTGTGCTATGGAATGTAAAATTCGATCATGAATTTCATTTCCAATATCTTCCTTTTGCGTAATATTCATAATCTAGTATTCTTCCTCAAAAGAATAACATGCAGGTTATTAATGTTAAAATTGATTTTCTTAATATGGTTAAAACTTTTGACATGTGGTATTCCACCGATTTGACACTCAGGTTTAACCGATATGCAATCTCCTTATAGGAAAGATCCTCGTTTCGATTTAATTCGAATATGGTTCTACTCTTGTGGGTTATTTTTTCTGTAAGAACATAGTTTAGTTGACTTTCAATGTCTCGTACAGAAAATTGGTCATATTCAACAGATTGGAAATCAAAATCTTCTATCTCGAGGAACTCAAATCTACGCATTTGCTTCAATACAAAAATACATTTGTTTTTGATACATACAGCAAGATATGCTTTAATAGAATACTTTATTTCTAGTTTACCCCTTATTTTCCAGAATTCTAAAAAGACATCATGCAATACATCCTTCACCAAATTTTCATTTTTAAGATACCTTAAACAATAGTCATGGAAATTTTCCCAATAAGTGAAATAGATCTCTGAGAAGGCCTTAGTATCGTTGTTTTTCAACCTGCAGAGCCAATCGTAATCTTGATCCGAAAGTTTAAAGGTTAGGGATTCGAGGTTTTTCATGGTTAATAAATCAGTTATATGTTATGCGTGGTTTAATGTAAAACTAATAGATAATTTTAGAAATGCAAAGCGAATGTAACTTTTTTGATATTTTTATTTCGAGAACAGCGTTTGGCTACTCAACCTATAAAATCGAATGTTGATGAGACCAAGAGTGAAACCAATCAATAAGATTCTTTAAAATAGAGGGATTAAGAATTTTCAAAAAACAAATTAATGGTAATTAAAACGATGATAATTTCTTCTAAAAAAGATATAGGTAACAATTTCATCCAATTTGGGACCTAAAGGTCGTTCCATTTCGAAGTATTGAAAAGAAATCAATAACACACCTTTCTCCAATAGAGTAGTATCATTCATTTCAGTCGGTCCAATTTTGCAAGTGAGAAAGTCGAAAAAGTATAGAACTAAGATTTTTTGTAATAGGATCTTATGGGGAATAAGTGAAAAAGGTATCCTTCGGTGTTTTTTTTTGTAAAAAAATAATAATTTTTAAACTAATTTTGAAAGGTGTTTCCTTCTTGGATTGCGAATAAAAATATTGTGATTTCGAGTTGATTCAAATAAGCAAGCGGAAGTTGGGCAGAGCCCTACTTTGCTTGCCGTATGCGCTGCAAACGGCGTTTTGGGTATCCTCCGGGGATACCCTTACAGCCTAACGGTATCGTAAAGACCGTTTTTGGTATACTTAGTAGTATACTGATATATCGATATATAAGGATATCAATATACGGATAGATCGATATACCGATATTTCACCAGTCGAAAGAACCTATCTTACAACTTTTTAGTAAATTTCCTCTACCATGATGGCCTTTTATGGCAGAGGAGAGCTAAATAAATTCATTATCTTGTTTGTGAACACTTTTTGCATTTAAGTGTGAATTTATTTAGGTTTGGGTTATGTCGTCAAAGTACTTTAAATAGGATCATACCGAAAGTTTGGGGGGTAAAGATTTTTAAGCATATAATTTCATCACTCTGTACAGGAAGAATGTTGTGTCCCTAACGCCACGAAAGATACTCCTAAAAGCTTTGAGTTTTGCATTGAAAGATTCTGCCGAGCATTTGTGCTCCTGTTATCGAAGTAATGTAGTATGTATTGATGATGGGCTGCAATGGATCTTGCTACGCTCTCAAAGGAAGCAATGCCCGCATTCTCAACCTGATTGTGCCACAGCCCCAACTTTGTAAAAGCTACCTTTTTGTCGAGTCTGGGAGACTTTGCGCGAACTTCATTAAACAAAAAACGGTGTTTAAATTAAACTAAACACCGTTTTTGAATCTTCTTGACTCCTGCTGGAGTCTCTTGGTAGCCCGTAGGGGAATCGAACCCCTGTTTCAAGAATGAAAATCTTGCGTCCTAACCCCTAGACGAACGGGCCTTTTTGCTTTGGTGATGCAAATATAGCCTCTTTATCCATACTCCCAAAATATTTTACAACGCAAAAATATAACTCATTGGCTTTTAAACCGATATTTTTAGATCAAATCGAATCCGATGTCCGTTCTGAAGTATTTTCCTTGGAAAAATATCCTTCCCGCATCTGCTGTTGCCTGTTGCAAGGCCGAGAAAAGATCATCCTCCAAAGCCGTAACCGCCAATACTCGACCACCAGCCGTCAACACATCCCCACCTTCCTGCTTGGTCCCCGCATGGAAAACAATCGATTCCTTCACATTCTCCATATTCGTGATCACTTTTCCGGTTTCATAAACCCCAGGATATCCTCCTGAAACAATCATCACCGTAGCTGCCGTCTTTGGAGTAACCGTATAACTCCGTTTATCCAGATCCCCTTTCGCTACACCTTCCAATAGATCCACCAAATCCGACTCTATACGCACAAGTACCGATTCCGTTTCCGGATCGCCCATTCGCACATTGTATTCAATCACATAAGGCTCCCCATCCACATTCATCAAGCCGATAAAAATAAAACCCTTATAAGGAATGTTATCCTTCTTCAAACCATCCACGGTAGGCTTGATGATACGCTCTTCCACCTTATCCAAAAATGCCTGATCAGCAAATGGAACCGGCGAAACTGAACCCATACCACCGGTATTCAAGCCCGTATCCCCTTCACCAATCCGCTTGTAATCCTTAGCCGAAGGCAATACCTTATAATTCTCGCCATCAGTCAATACAAAGACCGAAAGCTCGATGCCTTTCAAAAACTCCTCAACAACCACCACACTACTCGCATCCCCAAACTTTGCATCTGCAATCATTGCCTTCAGCTCCGTTTTGGCATCCTCATACGTTTCACAGATCAATACCCCTTTACCCTGAGCAAGACCATCCGCCTTCAAGACGATCGGCAGTTTCTGTGTATCCAAATATGCTAATCCCGCCTCCAAGGAATCCTTATCAAAAGATCGGAAAGCAGCCGTTGGAACCTGATGACGGATCATAAACTCTTTCGAAAAATCCTTTGATCCTTCCAGTTGAGCGCCTTCTTGTTGAGGACCGATAACCGCAACTCCTTTCAAAGCCTCATCAGCAAGAAAATAATCATGAATACCCTTTACCAAAGGCTCTTCCGGTCCTACCACGACCATTTCAATCTGGTTAGCCAAAACAAACTCACCGATTGCTTGGAAGTCCGTCACCTTAAGGGCAACATTTTGTCCATATTGTGAAGTCCCTGCGTTTCCAGGAGCAATAAACAATTGATTAAGTTTTGGGCTTTTAGAGATTTTATAGGCAAAGGCAGACTCTCTACCTCCAGAACCGATGATCAGAATATTCATAGCGCAAATATATTGAAATACGTCTATTTTTTTGTAACATTATGGGAAATTAGCCAAATTGATTATGAAGAGACTATCGATCTTTCTTCTCACTTTAATTGCCTGCTGCACGACCCATTCCCTGATGGCCCAACAGGTAGAAAAAGCACAAGAAATCCTCAGCGAGTATGTTGCCAAAAGACCCCAAGAAAAATTACACCTACAGACAGACCGAAACTTCTATGGTGTCGGAGAAACCATCTGGTACAAGATCTACAGTGTCATCGGTCTGGAAAATAAACTATCCGTTCTATCCAATATCGGTTATGTAGAGTTAGTAAGCCCAACAGGAAAGATCGTCAATCAAAAAATAAATGGACTTTATTCTGGCGTTGCTGTCGGAAATATAGAACTGGTAGACTCCCTGGTCGAAGGATCCTACCGACTTCGCGCCTATACCAATTGGATGCGCAACGACGATCCCGACTATTTCTTCGAAAAGGTCATCAATATCGGAAATGTCCGCTCCGATAATATAGAAACGAAAAGCACAGTGATCCAAGAGAATGGCGTAGATTATTACCTGGTCCAACTGAACAATATCAATGGCGCTGCCATGCCAAAAACATCCATCAATTATGAATTCATAGATGGAGAAAAAACGGTGGATAAAGGAAGAGAATCCATCGATCCGAACGGTCAACTCAAGATCAAAGTGACCGATAAAAACAGAGGGAAACTTCTATTATTGAGTTTCCTGAACCCCGAAAAAAGAAGGGTTAAGAAAACCATCAATACCAAGGCCTATTTCTCCGAAAACAGCATTCAGGTATTTCCTGAAGGGGGTTATATCCTTGGCGATGAACTGAACAGAATCGCTTTTAAAACCCTCAACCCACAAGGCAAGGGCATTAAGGCAAAAATCATTTTATTAACGGGTTCGAAAGATACCGCCGCACAGGTAGAGACCAATATATTAGGAATGGCATCCGTTCCTTGTTACATTTCGAATGCTGAGAGCTATACCGTCCATGTCAAATTCGACGATAATACCGAAAAGACCATCAACCTACCGGCAATCACCAAAAGTGGCTACTCCATTTCTGTTAATCAGAGCAGTGCCTCCAAACTATTTGCCCAGGTCAATCTTTCGGAAGATAAAGTAAACAATGAGGAACTATACATTGCCATACAACATCTTGGAAATGTATTCTACCTAGCAAAACAAAAGGCAACCAGTAAAAACGTGCTATTCAGCCTGACCAAGGACAAATTGCCAACGGGCGTATTTACCATCAGCATCCTGAACAGCAACTTTACCCCTCTGGTAGAACGGGTGGTCTTTAACTTCAACCCTGACCGCAATCTGCCGTTGAAACTTAATCTGGATAAGGACAGCTATGGCAAACGCAGTAAAGTAACTACCCAGGTCGAGGTGGGAAATACGAATGATTCCGTAAGGATCGCCAGTCTTTCGGCATCCGTACTGAACCTGACAAAATATGGCAAGGATGCAAAGGATG
This sequence comes from Sphingobacterium tenebrionis, assembly GCF_037126265.1. Lineage (NCBI taxonomy): Bacteria > Pseudomonadati > Bacteroidota > Sphingobacteriia > Sphingobacteriales > Sphingobacteriaceae > Sphingobacterium > Sphingobacterium tenebrionis. Next base: position 89,961 of record NZ_JAYLLN010000001.1, on the reverse strand, counting down.
AGGTGAGTATCCTCAGTAGCCTATACTTAAACGGAGATCTGAAAGGATACCTCGAAAATCCGGCTTACTATTTTAACGAGGATGGCAGTATCAAAGATTTTGAGCTGGACAACCTCCTTCTGACCCATGGCTGGAGGAAGATCGATTGGAAACAATTGGATTCCCTGAACAATCCGGTAAAATACGAGGCGGAAAAAGGCCTACGTATTGTTGGTCAAGCGAAAAAACTGGGCCGTAAAGCTCCAGTTCCCAACGCGCAGATGCAATTGATCTCCACGAAAAACTTCATGGATTATATCGATACCACCGCCAATGCGGAAGGAGAATTTGTGTTCGACAACCTGATTTTCCCAGATAGCGTGAAGTTTTTGGTGAGCGCCAAGGATGAAAAAGGGAAAAAGAACATCGATATTTCGGTGGAACGATTTGAAAACCCGCCATTGAACATGGCGAAGAACGAGCCGAACATGCTCAATGATGTCAATGCTGCATTCCGCGAACAGCTTTTGGCCGGAAAATTATTCTACAGCCAATTGGAAAACCGTGGCCTGATGGATAAGGTGACGGAAATCGAGGAGATCGTAGTTCGAGCCGAACGACCAAAGGTACCTGAAAACTCTTCCAACCTGAACGGTCCTGGACGAGCCGATCAGATCTTGACCGCGGATGATCTTTCGACCTGTACAACCTTAGAAATGTGTCTTAACGGCCGATTACTAGGGGTTATGTTCCAAGGCGGAAAAGCCATGAACACCCGCGGAATGGTAGAAATGCAGATCGTATTGGACGGTATGTACGTGGAATCCGACATGCTTTCCACCATCAATCCCGTTGATGTAGCCAGCGTTGAGGTATTAAGAAATATCAACCATACCAGCATCTATGGATCCTATGGTGCAAACGGATTGATCATCATCACCAGTAAAACCGGTCGCGATGCCAGCCGCAGCAATTTCCAACCTCGAGGCCTATTGGCGATCACTCCAAAAGGAATCTCCCTGATGAAAGAATACTTTAAGCCAGCATATGAAGTGGATTCCAAAAACCAGTTCGATCAGGATCTCCGCACAACCATACACTGGGAACCGGGAATCGTAACGAAACAGGATGGAACAACCAGCTTTGACTTCTATACATCTGATGAAATCGGCACGTACCGCATGATCGTGGAAGGCGTAGATATCGAGGGCCGATTGGTCAGGAAAGTCCTGGATTTTGAAGTAAAATAAAATTTTTATGTAAATTACCCTAAAACAACGTTTACAGTAAAAAATGGGAACATTCATAAAAACGCAAGTTACCGATCATATTTGCTATATACAGCTGGATCGTGGGAAATCCAATGCCATGCACTTGGAGATGATCGACGAATTAACAGCCACCTTGATCGCCCAAAGGGAAGATGCAGCCATAGAAGCCATCGTTCTTCAGGGCAAGGAAGCTTTCTTCACCTCTGGATTGGACCTGATCACGCTTTTTCAATACGACGAAGGACAGATGCGTACCTTTTGGGAAAAATTCATCAACCTGATCTACGAATTAGCCTCCTTTCCGAAGCCAAGCATCGCTGCAATTACCGGGCATAGCCCAGCAGGAGGTTGTGTGCTCGCCTTATGCTGCGACCATCGGATCATGGCCGACGGCGAATACATCATCGGATTGAACGAGGTTCCTGTAGGTATCATCGTACCGAGCAGCATCTTCGAACTGTATAGCTTCTGGATAGGCTCGGCCAATGCCGCGCGCTTTTTGTTGGAAGGAAAGTTATTGCCTCCTGCAGAGGCCCTGAAAGTAGGACTTATCGATGAGGTTGTTTCCTTTGATCGGATTCAGACCGCAGCTGGCCGAAAAGCCAAGCAATATATGCAGTACGATAAGAAAGCCTGGCAGGCCTCCAAACTTAACATCCGAAAGAATCTCTTGTCCCAGGTGATGGAAACAAAAGGCGATGCCATTGAACAGGTATTGAAACAATGGTGGGCCCCATCTACTCGGGCCATCCTACAAACAATCATCGATAACTTAACGAAAAAATAATATGGCAGTACAAGGAGCACTACAAAAGGATGCCCTAAAAGGGAAAACCGTCGTGGTTACGGGCGGAGGTACCGGACTTGGAAAAGCCATGTCTACCTATTTTTCTGAACTGGGCGCCAACCTGGTCATCAGTAGCCGGAAACTTGATGTCCTAGAAGCTACCGCAAGGGAGATCTCGGACAAGACCGGAAACCCCGTATTACCTGTTGCCTGCGATATCCGCGATGTGGAAGATGTAAAACAGCTTCGCCTTAAGGCGGAAGAAGCCTTCGGAGCAGTGGATGTATTGGTGAACAACGCCGCGGGAAACTTTATTTCCCCAACTGAGCGATTGTCAGCAAATGCTTTTTCGACCATTATTGACATTGTACTGAAAGGGACCATCAATTGTACCCTAGAATTTGGTAAGGAATGGATTGCGAAAAAACAGGCTGCAAACGTCCTGAACATAATTACGACCTATGCTTTCACAGGTTCTGGATATGTTGTACCTTCGGCGGTTTCCAAAGGTGGGGTCTTAACATTGACCCGTTCTTTGGCGGTAGAATGGGGGAAATATGGAATCCGTCACAACGCCATCGCTCCTGGACCTTTCCCCACAAAAGGGGCTTGGGATAGGCTATTGCCTGGCGATCTCGCCAAGAAATTCGATTTCAAAACACGAGTACCTTTAAAACGTGTTGGTGAGCATCAGGAATTGGCGAATTTGGCTGCGTTTTTGATTTCAGATTTTGCCGGATATATCAATGGAGAGATCATCAGTATCGATGGGGGCGAATGGTTGCAAGGAGCTGGTCAGTTGAGCGGGCTGGAAGCCATCCCAAATGACATGTGGGATTCCATTGAGGAGATGATCCGTAAAAACAACAAATAACATGATCAAAAAGAATTTCTACGGCCTACTTGGCCTACTTTTATTAGTCGTTACGGCATGTAATAATTCGGGCAAAAAAGTGGAAGCCCATCAAGATAGCACACAACGTGTAGAGATGAACAATCCCGAAGAGATACAACAGATTTCCGAGCTGATTACGCGTTTCGCAAGGGCTTACCTGAGTGAGGACAATGGAAAGATCAATGCCTTGATCCATCCGGAACATGGTATTGCGATTATCCATCGGCCAGGTGCAGCAGACACCTATACCATCATTGATAGCATCGATTTTAAAAACCCGATGCCCCATTATTATGCCTATCCTGTTTTCGTCAATAAACAGGTATTGAAATTCGAATCCCTTCCAAGCTATGATTGCGGAACCATGAAATGGGACAAAATCGGTTTCTTTTGCGATACAACATCAACAACGGTAAATAAACCTTTGGAAACCATCGCCAAATTCTTGGAAGAATTCGAGGATACCAAATTTGATGCTGAGGAGAAAAAAGAAATAGCAGCCTTAGAAGATGGTGCTTATCGCGTTATTCTGGCCCAAGAAGATGGCCACCTTATTTTCCATGTGAAGAAATTTGATAAAGGTTGGTATGTGACCATTTTAGATCGTGCCTATGCCGGCTGCGACGCCTAAATACAACAACTAAAAAATCCCCACAGGAACCATTAAACACACAAAAACTTATTAATATTGCCAAAATACGCTTTATGAGCACTTTAGATAAAGAAACACAAGACAGAATCAACCAATGGTTGAGCAGTGAGTACGATCAGGAAACCGTTTCCAAAATCCAACAATTGGTAGACCAGCAAGAGGAAACCGAACTGTTGGATTCCTTCTATAAAGAATTGGAGTTCGGAACAGGAGGATTGCGCGGTATTATGGGTGTAGGATCCAATAGGATGAACAAATACACCATCGGAAAAGCAACCCAGGGCTTGGCCAACTACCACAAAAAACAATTCCCAGACCAACAGATCAGTGTAGCCGTTTCTTACGATAGCCGTAATAACTCACAGTCCTTTGGCCATTTAGTGGCGGATGTATTCTCCGCTAACGATATCAAGGTTTACCTGTTCAAGGAATTACGTCCTACGCCGATGTTGTCCTTTGCCGTGCGCCATTTCGGATGCCAGGGCGGTGTGATGCTGACCGCATCCCATAACCCAAAAGAATACAATGGCTATAAAGCCTACTGGAATGATGGTGGCCAATTGGTGGCTCCACATGATAAGAATGTCATTACCGAGGTCAATGCGATCAAATCGGTATCAGAAATAAAATTTGAGCGTAAAGATTCCAATATCGAATTGATCGATGCAGATTTCGATCAGATCTATATCGATGCCAATCTGGCCTTGAGCATACATCCAGAAGCGGTAAAAGCCCAAAAGGATCTAAAAATTGTCTATTCTCCGATCCATGGAACAGGTATCACCATTGTTCCGAAGATGCTGAACGCATGGGGATTTGAGCAGGTGGCTGTGGTCGACGAACAGGCCCAGCCGGACGGAAACTTCCCAACGGTGGTTTATCCAAATCCGGAGGAAGAAGAGGCAATGTCCAAAGCCATGCAAAAAGGCCAGGAACTGGATGCCGATGTGGTCATGGCCACAGACCCTGATGCTGACCGTGTTGGTGTAGCCATCAAATTGCCTTCAGGAGAATACCAATTGATCAATGGAAACCAAATCGGCTCCCTGTTGACCTATTACGTACTTTCCAGCAAAAAGGATCTTGGACAGCTTAAAGCAAACGATTACATCGTCAAAACCATAGTCACGTCCAACCTCTTCTCGGATATCGCCGAAAGTTTTGATGTGAAGTTTTACGAGACCTTAACCGGATTCAAGTTTATCGGGGAGGTAATGACCAAGGTACAGGGCAAGGAGAATTACCTGGTAGGCGGCGAAGAGAGCTATGGCTTTTTGGTAGGCGACCTGGTACGCGATAAAGATGCGGTAAATGCCTGTGCTTTCATTGCCGAAATGGCGGCCTATTTCAAGAACCAAGGGAAATCGCTCTTCGATGTATTGATCTCCCTTTACATGAAATATGGCTACTACAAAGAGAAGTTGACCTCCTTAACGAAAAAAGGGAAAGCAGGAGCTGATGAGATCAAACAGATGATGGCAGACCTACGGGCAGATCTTCCCAAAGAACTGGGTGGAATCGCCGTTTCGGAAGTGCGTGATTATGAAAAAGGCGAAGCTACAGATATGAAGACCGGGCAGAAAAGCAAGATCGATCTTCCAAAATCTGATGTGCTGCAGTTCATCACCATGGATGGGGATGTTATTTCAGCAAGGCCTTCCGGCACCGAGCCTAAGATAAAATTCTATTGCTCCGTAAGAGAAACCTTGGAATTTACCGAGGATTATGGTCAGATTTCTAACCGATTAGACGATAAGGTAAGGCAGATGATGGCCGATATTGTAAAAGATTAAACCGATCAGATGGAAAAGTGGAAAGTTTTATCAAGTGATTATATCATCCAACGGCCATGGGCTACCCTTCGCATTGATAAGCTGGAGATGCCCAATGGGAATATCAAAGAAGAATATTATGTGCTGGAATACCCTACCTGGGTAAATATGGTAGGGATTACCGAAGATCAGGAAATCCTTTTCGTGCGGCAGTACCGTCATGGTGCAAATGAAATCATGGTCGAATTGCCGGCTGGTGTGGTAGAGCCGGGTGAAGATCCGGAGTTCGCTGCCCGCAGGGAATTGTTGGAGGAAACCGGCTACGCTTTTGATAACATCGAATATATCTGCGAACTGTTCGCCAATCCGGCCACTTCGGGCAACCTGACCTATACCTACCTCCTTCAAGGGGGCAAGAAGGTCCAGGAACAGGAACTTGACGCATCCGAGGACATCGAGGTCGTGCTGATGAGCATAGATGAAGCAAAACAATTTCTATTCGACAACAAGATTGGGCAGGCGCTACACAGCTCTGCCCTATTCTATACCTTCAACAAGTTAGGCCTGCTGTAAGCAATATTTAGCGGTATTTTGTTACCTTTGCCGTATGGCTAGAGAAATTTACGAAACCAAGCGAAAAGCGCTTAAAATCAACCTCAACGCAGATATCTACGGTACATTTGCTGAAATTGGAGCCGGACAGGAAGTAGCAAGGAACTTCTTTGAGGCAGGTGCTGCCTCAGGTACCATTGCAAAAACCATGTCGGCCTATGATATGGCTTTCTCCGACGCCATCTATGGCGTGGAAGAGTCCGGAAGATATGTGAGCCGCACCAGATTGAATAAAATGTTGACCCATGAGTTCGACCTCCTGACCGAACGTTTACAGGGTGATAAATACCAGACCAAAAAATTCTTTGCCTTTGCCGATACGGTAACCACCTTGAATTTCACGAAGACCAACGAGCCGCACGGCTGGATCGGGATCCGTTTCCAACATGAGGTGGATGGACCGACCAACGACATCGTGATGCACGTTCGTTTGTTGGATAGTGACAACAGGCTACAATCCAAAGTATTGGGAATCTTAGGGGTAAATCTGGTATTTGCGGCCTATTACTACGCAGAGAACCTGCAGACCATGATCGAATCGCTGGTAGACAACCTTTCGGTAGGTTCGGTAGAGATTGACCTGGTCAAAGTATCCGGCCCCTTGTTTGCCAATGCGAATGAACGTCTGTTGAACCTATACCTGATCGCCAAAGGATTTGCCAAAGCAGCCATCTTCAGGCCCGACGGAAAAGCCGCGCAGATTAAGGATTACCTCTACAAAAAGAACATCATTATCCTTCGTACCAAATACCGCCAAAAGTCCAATCCAAACTTTGACCTCTTCAACCTAGCGGTAGAGGAATTCCGGAAGAACACCGGCGCTATTCCCGAAGATACCGTGGTGCTGATCGAGGTATTGATGGGGAATGTATTGGATGAGAACGCCAGCATTACCGATGAGGATCTGGTGTATTTCGCTGAACGCGCAGAATACTTATGTTCCACAGGGAACAATATCCTGGTTTCCAACTTCCGTAGGAATAACCATTTGGCAGAATTCGTACAGACCTTCAAACCGAAGAATGTAGGAATTGCGACCAACGTATCCAACCTGAAGAATATTTTCAATACCGATAATTACAACAAGGAGCAGTACACCAACGAATTGCTATCCTATATTTCCGGCATGTTCAGTAAAAACGTGAAATTGTATGCTTATCCTTATTTGGACAAGAAAACCAATAAGATCGTAACGACGAAGAACGTACCGGTATCCGAGGAAGCAAAACCTTTGTTCGACTTCCTGATCAACAACAAATACATTGTAGATATCGAGAACTTCGATGAGAAGTTCGTAAAAACAGTCTAAAGACTTTCTTCGATCTGTTTAATGAGCACATCCCGTTTCATCGGGTAACCGGCCTTGGACAGTTCATAAGAACCATCTTTTTTGATGATGATATAAGACGGGAAGCCAGTGGCTCCCGTTTTTTTTAAGATATCGTCTGTAAGTGTTCTATTAGCATTGATATGTAAGCCTTCCATGTTATAGTAGGCAATCAGTTTCTTGAGTTGCTCGTCCTTGCCCTCATCATAGTTGGCAATGTACATGAACGTGACGTCCTTGTCTGCGAAGTGTTTCTTCAATGGTCCAGCATTTTTTTGAATCTCCTGATGACAAGGCCCACACCAGCTGCCCCAAAGATCGATCAATACGGTTTTCCCTTTCACTTTTTCCAATACCTGATCGAAATTGCTGAAATCGGTTCCGCCAGGGATGAAAATCATTTTATCGTTCAATTTCCTGCCTTCATTGGTCCTTACTTCCGAGATCATCGGTGCAAATACCTTCAGATACTCGCTGTTGGGATATTTTTTTTCGAATCTGCCAATGATTGCTGCAGCATTGGTCTTCTTGTCCCGCTGGATATTATCCAACAAACTGGCATAAGCCAATTCATTCACCTTGCCCCGAAATTCCTGATTGATCATCCGCTCTACAAATTGGTTTTCTGAATCACTGGAATGGATTTTTAAGGCTTCTTGTCGAGACATGCCAGGATAATATTTCTGCATCACGGTAGAATCTTTCATCTGTTCCCATAAGGATTCCTTTTCCCGCAGTAGGTAATCGCTCAAGAAACTGTAAAAGACTTCCGATTTGACGGCTTTCGGATCCTGAATATCCACAGCATTCATCATACTATCCTGCTTTTTATCCCATTCCGCTTTCAGTTCCTTATAGTTCTTTTTGGTTCGATAGCTGAATTTTTGGTTTCCACTGAAACCTACAAATAGGTCGAGGGGAGTATATTTCTGGTTAAGCGCCATCATATCTTTCCAAGCCTTTGTAGGCTTATGCTTTTTGATATATCGCTGAATAGCTACTTGGTTCTGGAGATCCATTTTTTTGATTTCGGCTAATACCCGATCCGGAAGGGTATCATTTTTAAAGGCCTCCCTGTTTAGCGAAGTTGTTAATCCTAGGTATTGATTATTGTTTGCCCCTTTACCCGTGATGGTAACACTGTCTTTGTCTCCTATTCTGGAAAATTTTACATGAAGATCATCCCCTGGCGAAACATACAGGTATCCTCTCAGCTTTCCAGCATAATAATAGATGGGGGTTAATTCCTTAACATGGATATCCTGCTTTAATATCCCATCCTTAAAAAAGTAATTTCCTTCGGCTGAATCTCCAAAAAGTTGAGAAGAGGATTTGGGAGGTCCGGGTAAATAGAAACCGACTTCCCCAGTTTTGGACAGCGTGTTTTCAAAGGTGATTTTTGCTGTTTGGGCTTGCACAAAAATGTACTGTACCAACAGCAGACAGATAATCAGGCATCTTTTCATAAAAAAAGGATCTATGGTTGCTACCTAATTTACGTATTTTCCCTTGGCTTTCCTATAAGAATTTCTTGAATATAGCGTAGAGAATCTTCATATCCTCTTCCGTTAAGGTAGCGGATGTAACATCTTTTTGAATATAATGGTATTTGAATCCCTTAATGGCTGCATCCAGGTTCTTCACATCAAATCCAATAATGCGTAACGCAATTTTAGGGTCAAAACCTACTGGAGGAGTTTCCAACACCCCATCGTACCAATACCCATATCCCTTATCTGCCAAGGTTTTCCAAGGAAACCGGGAAGGATCGTTCTTACGGGTTGGAGCATAGTCCATATGTCCAATAAAATTGGCCTGTGGGATCTTATAGCTTTCTTTAAGGTAAGCCAATAGCTGGATCAGGGCATTGATCTGTACTTCAGGCCAAGGATCTGTTGTACCGTTGTTGTCCAACTCAATCCCGATGGAAGAGGAATTCAGATCGGTATCATTTCCCCATTTGCCGGCTCCGGCATGGTGCGCCCGGTAATAATCATTCACCATCTGCACGATTTTTCCATCCCTGCCAATCACATAATGCGAACTTACCGCAGCTCGCTCGCTATGGAAGGTTCTTACCGTCTGGTCCAGGTCTTTCTGAGCTGTATGGTGGATCATGACATAATTCGGCTTTCTCATCCCGAAATTGATGGAGCCGATCCATTCCTTGTTGGCTGCAGCTATTTTTGCAATTTGGCTTTCTACTGGGGCTTCTTTATAGATGGCCGCGTATTCCTTGGCCTTTTTCTTATAAACCTTTTCTGTTGCCGCATATTTACCGCCTCCACAAGAGGTTGCCAATAGGGCGATGAACAAATATGTTAGGGTATTTTTCAACATGGTCTTATTAAATAGGTAAACAAATATAAGGTTTTAGAGCGCATCTACAACGAATTCAGGTCTTTCTATACCCGGTTCCAATTCGATGATCTGCAGATTGCGGAATTCCATCTTGGCTCCCTCTGCTTCTAGACAGAGGTATCCCTTCCTCTTGGAGGCTAAACGGATACTATTGACAAACTTTCCGTTCACCGCGAGTTTCACTGTCCCATCAATACAGACAACCGTGTATTTATTCCACTCTCCTACACCTAAGCAACGGTTTTCCAAGGATTTACTTCTGCTCCCTCTGGGATTATCCGGGGATGCGGTCATGCCACCGGCACCGAACATCTCGCCATGTACATAGGCGATAGGCTGTTGAACCCCATTTACCGCATTGATGTTCACCCAATCCAGCTCCAACATCTGCACTTCCATCCCCATGGGTAAGCGTGTTTTGGGATCCGCCTTGGCATCACACCATACAAAAATCCCCGAGTTGCCCCCTTTTTCCAAATGCCGCCATTCTACATGCATGATGAAGTTCTCATACATTTTCTCCGATCGAACCACTCCGATTGGGTTTCCCGAATTCTTAAGGAGATTTCCCATGGCTTTCCAGGTGGTATCGGAGGTGTTTACATCATACCAGGTAATGGCTTTCCCTTTCGACTTGGGGTTGATGATGCTTTCATCAAAGTTTTTTTCCATCCCGAACTGAAATAATTTCTTTTGGGCATGTAAGGATGGGGTAATAAGGATAAAGGTAAGAATGGATAGGATAAGGTAAGCGTATTTGTTCATGGTCAAGGGGTTGATTTGAACCTAAAATAAGAAATTAAAATAGCTCAGAAAAACAAAAGCGGCCAATGAATGCCATTGACCGCTGATTGATTATCCTTTCCAGCCATAATCAACATATTCCCAATGGAACTGATCGCCATTAAGGTTCACCTTTAAGAAACCTTCTTCTGTTCCATGGAAGGCACCTGACCACCAGTTCGCAGAAACTGCTCCCCCAGTAATATATTGCACGCCTTTTACTTTAATCTCTTCGTATAAATGTTGATGTCCTTGCAGTACCAGTTTTAGATTATGTTTATCGAACATCGCTCGTATTTCCTGTTGATTCTTAAAGGTGTCCTTATCCGTGTAATAGCCTTCTAAAACCGGATAATACAAAGATAGAAATGGTACATGCGTAGAAACAATGATCGGTTGCGAACTCGGGGTTTCAGCCAACACATCCGCTAACCATGCTTTTTGGGCATCAGAAACACAATATTTACTATCGCAGATCTCCGCACTATTCAAAATGATGAACTTCCATCCCTTATGTTCAAAGGAATAATAGGTTTTACCGAAATAATTTTGGAAAAGACCAGTACCATATTCCCCATCTGAATGCCAATAGCGGTCATGATTTCCCAGCGTAAAATACCATTTCATTCCTGATTTTTTCACCAGGTCCTGATATCGTTGATACAGGTCTTTCGCTTGGGTCAATCTATCCTCTTTCATGGCATCAACATCCACATTATCACCTCCTGTTAAAATAAAATCAACCTTTTGTTGCTTGGCAAGCAAGGCCGCCTGTTCAAGTCCTTTAAAACTATTCGCCTTAGCATTATTATTCAGATGGATATCTGTAAAGAAGGCAAAAGAAAATTTTTGTTGAGCAAATACAATTGAACTCGTAAAGATCAACGAGATGACGAATACTAATTTTTTCATATTATTTGATTTAAATTGATTTATTTCCATCCAAAAGGTTGTTCTAAAATAGGATTAAGGATCATTTGAACTTCAGGAATAGGGCGATAATAATACATTGGTTCCACAAAGGTCCTTTTTCGAACTTCCGTCACCATGGTTCCTCCTTGGGTTCCATCGCTCAAATATACTCCAGCTGGACCACCAAACCTACCAATGGTATAATATACCAATGGAACGCCCAAAGAATTTTTTTCACGATTGCTCGGAATCGTCTGCCCTTCGGGGATTAATTTGATGTCAGGAACGCCATCGCCATTCATATCATAGTTTCCAACACCCGGAAAATACATTCCCTGGGGGATGTTCTCCAAAAGCTTTCCGGCATTCCAGCGCATCAGATCATCATATCGTGTATTCTCAAATGCCAGTTCAACCCTTCTCTCCCTTCGGATTTCTAGGATTGTTCCTACATTTGATCCTTGAACCATTGGAAAATCAAGCTTTAAAGCAGGATCAGGGCTAGCATTTGCTGTAACCAATACTAAATTAGGCATCCCCACCCGTTTCCGAAGGATATTTATGGTATTGTCCAGGTCCGTTTGGGTAATAATTCCTAGTTCTGCCTTTGCCTCTGCTAGGATCAGTAGTACTTCAGCATATCGATGCACTGGAAAATCAATTCCATTCAATACATTCTGATCCACACTATTCACATAGCCCTTCCGTTGATGATATCCTGTAAAGTTTTTATTCAATCGTTGTATATAAGTTGTATTACCGGGCTGTCTTAACCAGGTTGGATAAATCAATGTCTGTGACAACCGGGGATCTCTATCCTTGAATTCCTGAACAAATCCAAATTGCTCATGCCCTGCGATAGCTGTAAATCGGCTTCCATCTTTCATCAGATAACTTTGAACCAGATCTCTAGAAGGTGATTGTTCATAATCGCCAAAAACAACGGAGTTAACATTTTGGGTCACATTCTTATCTTGATCAAAAGCATTTACTAGAATCACTTCCTTATTGCTGGTCAAGTCCAAAGATTCAAAAAGTGTGGCATAATCCTCCTCTGGCTTGCCTGAATTATAGATGCTGAATTTTCCAGATTTTATGATTTCTTGCGCAGCGGATTCGGCAACCTTTAAAAAGACTTCTGCTGTTGATTCCAATTTCAACTCTGCATGATATTTTCTATAGGTACCTTCATGAAGGGCGATTTTAGCCTGCATCAAAGTAACGGCCCATTTACCTGGAGTTCCCGTTGGAACATTTTCCCGAACATTCTTAACAGCGAAATCAAGATCCTCTAAGATTTTTGTCATGACCTCTTCCCTACTGTTCTGTGGATTTTTTAATTCTGCATCTGAGGCATTTAATGTTTTATCATACCATGGAACATTTGAATACCGTTTGACCATATCATAGTAAAATATAGCTCTATAATATCGCGCTAGGCCTGCATAATGATTTTTTATTTCATCACTGACGCTTGCCTTGGTATAGTTTTCTAAAAAATAATTGATATTCCTCAGTCTTCCCCATGACCAGCCTCCCGTAATGGTTTGGGAAGAAGGGCTTCCGGCCATCATGTTTTTTATCTCTACCGCACCTGTGGTGGAGGCATTGTCTGTAGATTGATCATTCAAATAACTATTCCTATTGTGCAAGCTGACCATACCATTCATGTAGAGGGAAAGATCTTCCTCCGTTTTAAAGAAAACTTCTGGTGTGATCAAGGTTTGCGGAAAGCGATCTAGAAACCCCTTCTTGCAAGATATCGTGAAGCACATTAAACCTGCTATCGGTAATATATATATGTTTTTAAATTTTTTCATGATATTAAATCGTTTTGAGTTAGAAATCTAGGTTCAAACCGGCTGCAACTTTTCGCTGAAATGGATAAGCCCAAGCGCTATTGTCTGTTCCATTATTTATCGCTTCTGGATCGACAAATTTCTTCACTTCGGAGAATTCGAAGATATTCTCGCCGGTTACAAAAAATCGTAATCGACCTAAATTCCAGCGATCTGTAAGGCCTTTTGGAAGGGAATAACCCAATGTTACGTTCTTTATGCGAAGATATGCTCCATTCAATAGGTATTGGGTATTTGGAATGGCAAGACCTTTTCCATCATTTGCATCAGCTAACCAAGATTGCAATACAGGGTAGGTAGCATCATGGTTGGCATCAGCCAAACCGGCATCCAAATAAGCTTTTGAATGTTTTGCGCGCTGCTCTTCGGAATCCGAACTTTCTCTGTAATGGTCCAAATGCCAAGGATAGACATTGGCATAAGGCTGCTGATACGGCCCCCAGAACAAATAGTGTTTTGGATAAAAGTCGCGTTTCAATACCCCTTGAAGGAATACAGAAGCATCGAATCCATTCCAATCCATGTTGAGGTTAAAGCCTATCCGGTATCTATCCGCCGAATTACCGATGATCTTCCGATCTTTCATATCATTCTCCGTCAGTCCTAGTTCAATTTTATTGTTGCCATCCAAGTCTTTAAATTTTGGCCAACCATTAACGATCGTCAATGCTCCCCAAGGAATAATAGCTTTTTGGTCAAGCGCATCAATCTCTGCCTGATTCTTGAAAAATCCGTCGCTCTCTAAGCCGTAAATGGTTCCAAATTCATAGCCTTCAAAATAGTTGGATAGCAAGCGTTGGTCATTCTTGAATTTTGTGATCTTCGCTTTAGAATCAGAAAGAATAACTTTCGCATCGAATCGGAACGGCCTATCGGCAAGTTCAAACTGATCTTTATAACTTACCGAAACCTCCCAACCCTTAGTTCTTAGATCGGCTACATTCTGTCTGGGAACTGATGCTCCCAATACGCCTGGAAGTTCCTGTCCAGCGGTTAACATACCTGTGGTTTCGCGGGTATAAATGTCAAAGCCGGCAAAAAATCTATCGTTCAAAAATCCAATATCAGTACCGAAATTCAACGTCGCCACATTTTCCCAAGTATAGGTGGTTGGGTCGATGGTCAACGGTGGAGCTCCCCAGACCACCTGCTGCTGAGAACCATTGATTAAATAATTCGAAAGGCCCGTCGACATAGTTTGTATGTAAGAAAAATCACCCACATTCTGGTTTCCTAAACTTCCATAAGAAACCCTAAACTTCAGGTTTGAAAATGTAGGTTTCAAGTTTTGGAAGAATTCTTCATTACTCGCAATCCAAGCTGCTGATGCAGATGGGAAGAACCCCCAACGACTTCCTTTTGGAAATCTTGAAGATCCATCATAACGACCCGTTGCTTCGAAGATGTATTTATCACCAAATGTATAATTGATCCTTCCGAAGGCACTTTGGGTAGCATAGGTACTGTGTGCAGCGGTTATTCGTGGATCTCCATAGGTCAATGCTAAGTAAGGTAAAGTGGAGGAGATCAATTTATCACGATAAGCTTGGGTAGTATTCCAGATGTATTCTTCTTGGTTCACCCCTAAAGTTAATCCTATCGCATGCCTTTCTATTTTCTTGTTATAGTTAGCATATAAATTGAACACATCGTTGAATATTTCTCCCCTTCTATCCTGTACATAGCCATTGCCACCTTCTTCTCGTACATCATTTGGGCCAAATCCAATTTTATATTTTTTGGAGTGTTCGGGATACCGCCAATATTCACGCTTAAAACTAGCATCTGCCGTTACGGTCAGATCTCCATTTAAAAAGGTTCCAACAGCATTAAAAATATTATGGAAACCAAACATATTCTCATTCAATTTACCACCATCCACTAATTTCGCGGCTAACCGGCCGGCAGGGTTATTCCCCCAGGTACCATCGGGATTCACTGCCACATCGGTAGGTTTTAAATAATAGATATCTGTCAGGCTTGCATTTGGTCGGTCTCTATTGGTTTGATAAATATTCATGTTATTATCCACTTTCAACCAAGCCACTGGGGAAAATGAAAACCGCCCTCTGATACCTCTTCGTTGCCAGTTATCTGCAGCCAATCTGTTCAATCCATTCTCTTTGGTGAAGTCTGCGGATAGGTAATAGTTTACTGGCCTGTTATTAACCTGGGCACCCCCAGAAAATGTTAAGGAATGGACGTGTGAAAAGGAGGCGTTATGCAAGAAATAATCATTCCAGTTATTTCCTCCCATATAGGCCCATTGGGTCTGATCATCGGGATTGATCCGTACATCCGGTATACTTGGATCATCCGATCGTTCTTTTGCCCATTTATAATGTGCCTCACTGTAGTTGACATAATCCCATGGGGTGTTATCGGTGGAGGTCTCTAAAACGCGTGAAAAGATGTATGGGTCTGTAACTGGATCTGGCATTTCGGTCGGTTTACCCCATGCGGTGGTCACATTGTATCCAATGGACTGTTTCCCTTGACGACCAGATTTGGTGGTAATAAGAATAACGCCATAGGTTGCTCTGGCACCATAGATCGCCGCAGATGCCGCATCCCGTAAAACGGTGTAGGTCGCAATATCATTAGGGCTCAAACGGATCAGATCCCAACTATCAGACACTGGGATCCCATCGATCACGATGAGTGGCGAGCCACCATTGATAGATGTTGTTCCCCGGATATTGATGTTCGGGATTCCACCTGGGCTCCCATTACCATAGGTGATGTTTAATCCAGGACTGGCGCCCTGTAAGCCTTGCATCACATTGGTAACGGGTCGTGACTCCAATTGCTTACCTGATATCTGATCTACCGCTCCTGTAAGATTAATTTTCTTTTGGGTACCAAAACCAACGATCACCACTTCATCCAAATTGCTGGCATCCACCTCGAGCTTGACCTCAAGCACTTCATTTGCCTGAACAATAACCTCTTGGGTTTTAAACCCTAAATATCGAAAAATCAAGGTGGAATTATTCGGCAGTCCTTCCATCCTAAAATTTCCTGCATCGTCGCTAGAGGTCGCTCTATTGCTTCCCTTAACTAAAACACTTACTCCTGAAATTGCCTTTCCCTGCATATCGGTCACTCTTCCGGTTACTGCATCTGTCTGCGCATGAAGAGATTTAGGAATTATCCAGACAAGTAACAAGAGGAAGGAAATAGTCAGCATGCTACACGCTGAAATCTTTTTATTTTGGTTAGTCTTCATCATAATAAATTAATTGAACATTCATTCAACAATCAAACCTAAAACAATTGTATTAATTCAATATTATTTGAAAATGAAGATTATGTGATTTGGGAATTTCAGTGGGTTAAAAAAATGATTAAGCAGCTAATAAAACAAATATATACTACTGTAAACCATTGTTTTGTGAAAATCAATACAGAATTAGTATACGAAATATCAAATATTGTATTGATATTTATTGCGACATTTATTAACTGAACAGTCATTCAAAAAATCTATTTTTAATGGGAAGGAATAGCTTAAAAGACGAGCGTCAAAAAGAGATTATAAAAAAATATTATGCCGTAGCAAAAAAGGAAGGCCTAGAAAATACGTCTATTGCTAAGATCGCTTCCGAAATGAATGTAAACCCAAGTTTGATCATACACTATTTCAAAAATAAAGAGGAATTAACTTATTCCTTGATCGATTATATTTTAGAGAAATACTTGGTTATTTATAATCGAAAAAAAATAGAAGATCATGATTTGGGATCATTTTTAATAGAACTTATCCATAAACTATTCAAATCTTGGAATTCTTTATTCAATGACAGCGTATTTTACAGTTGTTATGCCTTGGGGTTCCGGGATAAGCTTATAAAAATGAAATTCAAAAACCTCCAGGACTCCCTGAGAAGCCATTTAAAAGAGGTGCTGGATAAATGTAATGAGGCGGGGATAGTCAACCTACCATCGACAGAGAAAACTGCAGATTTAATTTACATCATGGTAGATGGTGCCTACTATTACCTAAGCCTTATTTCTGAAAAGGAGGAATACGAAAAGAAACTATTGGAATATAAAAACTATGCCTATCAAACACTTGGTCTGTCTATTGACTAATTCACCTGTAAAGTCTTTTTCCGTTTAGCCAGTTTACGAGCATTAAAGCTTTTATAAAGCCCAAACCCAGCAATAATTACCCACATGGAATTGGAAGTGATATTTGGCAGATCCCTAAAATATAATGCACTTGTCACTAATCCCAATCCACCAACAATGTTGATCATTTGATATTTCCAGGAATCGAATGAAATCAATTTAAGGTTTAACAACAAAAAGCCTATTGTACAGCAGGAAACCCCAATCCAGCCAATTAATGCTACAAAATTCACCATGTTCATCATCTCTCCAGTTTTAAATAAACCAAAATAACCTTTAACCTTTTCGTTGGAGTGAAGGTTATATTAAGTTTTCTTAAACTAAACTGAAATTTCAGGGTGTCAAATCAAATTTGCTTCGCTCCGAAACCATAGTGAAAGCATGGTGAAAGTATGTAAATCCTATGTTGTGCATATTAAAACATGCTTTAAGCATATTATAACCGTGATTTTACAGCGAAATCATGGTTTTACCATAGGAAAACATATGATTTTTGGGTTAGCAACCCAAGAATTACAAACAATACATTTTCAAATTACCAATTGATTATTAGGATTAGAAGAATGCCAAGATTATTGACTAAGATTTAATATAAGATTACCTAGAAACGAAAAAAGGTGCCTATAAAAGACACCTTTTCTAATAAAATTTTATTTTACCTAAGCTTATGCTTCCGCGTAAGCTTCGATTGGAGGACAAGAACAGATCAAGGTTCTGTCTCCTTGAGAATCATTCACCCTACCTACAGAAGGCCAGAATTTATTCACTCTCAAATATTCGATTGGATAAGCTGCAGTCTGACGGGAATAAGGTCTATCCCACTCATCACCAGTTACTACGCGCGCTGTATGTGGCGCATGCTTAAGTACGTTGTCTTTTTGATCCGCATCGCCATTTTCAACCGCAGCAATTTCTTTACGGATAGCGATCAAGGCATCACAGAAACGATCTAATTCTGGTTTAGATTCCGACTCAGTTGGTTCAACCATTAAGGTACCTGCCACAGGGAAAGAAACCGTTGGGGCATGGAATCCATAGTCCATTAAACGTTTTGCGATATCAGCTACTTCAATACCTACGTTTTTGAAAGAACGACAATCCAAGATCATCTCGTGCGCACAACGACCGTTGGCACCCGCATACAATACCGGATAATGTTGCTCTAAACGAGCTTTGATATAGTTGGCATTTAAGATCGCTGTTTTGGTAGCCTCTGTCAGGCCTTCTCCGCCCATCATAGCGATGTAGGCATGGGAGATAACCAAGATGGAAGCCGAACCGAATGGAGCCGCAGAAACTGCGGAAATACCTTCCTCGCCAGAGATCTCAATAACCTCATGGTTAGGTAAGAATGGTACCAAGTGTGCTGCCACACCGATAGGACCCATACCAGGACCACCACCACCATGTGGAATACAGAAAGTTTTGTGCAGGTTCAAGTGACAAACGTCTGCACCAATATAACCTGGGCTGGTCAATCCAACCTGCGCATTCATGTTCGCACCATCCATATAGACCTGACCACCATTTTCATGGATGATATTACAGATCTCTACAATAGGCTCTTCAAATACACCGTGGGTAGATGGATAAGTCACCATTAACGAGTTCAACTTAGCAGCATGCTCTGTTGCTTTTGCCTTAAGGTCTTCCACATCAATGTTTCCACGTTCATCACATTTTACCACAACCACTTTCAATCCGGCCATAGAAGCAGATGCAGGGTTGGTACCGTGTGCCGAAGCAGGGATCAAACAGATATCTCTATCAAAATCTCCACGGCTATGGTGGTAAGCACGGATTACCATTAATCCAGCATATTCACCTTGTGCACCAGAGTTTGGTTGGAAGGACATTTTTGCAAATCCGGTGATCTCACATAACCAATCGTTCAATTCGTTGATCAATTGCATGTAACCACTTGTTTGGTCAACCGGAGCAAATGGATGCAGACCACCAAAACGGGCCCATGTTACAGGAACCATTTCCGTAGTTGCATTCAATTTCATCGTACAAGATCCCAAAGGAATCATCGAATGGCATAAAGAAAGATCCTTAGCTTCCAATGATTTGATGTAACGAAGCATCTCACTTTCAGAGTGGTAGCTGTTGAAAACAGGGTGGGTAAGGTATTCTGAAGCGCGCTCTAGGCTCTCCGGAATAACCACCTCTAATTCGTTTACAAAGCTCTGTACATCCACTTCGTTCAAGGACTTGCCAATTACCTTAGCGAATACCTTTACGATGGTTTCCACATCTTGGAAAGTAGTCGTTTCGTCTATGGAGATCCCTACGGTACCTTCACCGTAGAAGAAGTTCAATTCGTTGTTCAACGCCTCAGACTTCAACGCCACAAACTTATCCGCTACATCAAAACGTAAGGTATCGAAATAAGCTTCGTTGGTTTGTTTATAGCCCAATGCTTGGATGGCTTTAGAAGTCAAACGAGCAAGGTCATGGATTCTTGATGCAATGTTCTTAATGCCTTTTGGACCATGGTAAACCGCGTAGAAAGAGGCCATAATTGCCAATAATGCCTGTGCTGTACAGATATTGGAAGATGCCTTATCTCTACGGATATGTTGCTCACGGGTCTGTAAAGCCATACGCAAAGCGTATTCCCCGTTCGAATCAGAGGTTACCCCGATGATACGACCAGGAATATTACGTTTGAAACTATCTTTTGTAGCAAAGAATGCCGCATGAGGACCACCAAAACCCATTGGTACACCAAAGCGTTGGGAGTTCCCTACCACCACATCTGCTCCCCATTCTCCTGGAGGCGTCAATAATGCTAATGACATCAGATCGGTAGCAACACAGATCGTGATGTTTTTATCATGGGCAAATGCCGTGAATTCTTTATAATCAGCGATGGAACCATCTGCTGCAGGATATTGGATGAAGGCAGCAAACACCTCATCGGTAAGATTTTCTACCGTAAGGTCTGCTACGCGGATTTCCACACCAAATGGAACCGCTCTTGTTTGCAATACATCCAATGTTTGTGGATAGATGTTTGGAGTTACCAAAAATACATTGGCATCCTTGTTCTTACGGGCACTGTACAACATGAACATCCCTTCGGCTGCTGCTGTAGCCTCGTCCAATAAGGAAGCGTTGGCAATTTCCAATCCGGTCAGATCAGACACCATCGTTTGGAAGTTCAACAAAGCCTGTAAACGGCCCTGTGCGATTTCCGCTTGGTAGGGTGTATATTGCGTATACCATCCTGGATTTTCAAACACGTTACGCTGAATAACCCCAGGAAGGATCACATCATTATACCCTTGACCGATATAAGACTTGAAAACCTTGTTCTTCTCTGCGATTTGAGCAATCTTTTCCAGGTAAGCCACTTCGCTAAGTGCTTTTGGAAGTTTTAATGCCTCTTTCTTACGAATTTGCGCTGGAACTGTCTGCTCGATCAACTCGTCCAAGGAACTCACGCCTAAAACGGTTAACATCTCTTCTACTTGCGTAGAACTTGGACCGTTGTGGCGATCCTCAAATTTCTCTTGGTAAAATACGTTACTCATTGTTGTATTTATTGTAACTTTTTGGAACTGATGTGCAAAGATACGCTTTTTCAAGCGAATTTCTTAACCCACAATAGGGCGCAAAACTTTTATAATTATATCAAACGATTGCGTATAATTTTATGCGCAAAACAATTTCAAACCCAATACGATACAAGAATTTTAAAAAGGCGGTTAATTCCTTGTTTTTACAGCAATACGCTTCCTGAATTATCGTAAATCAATGTATACCTATACTTTAAAAAAAAGACAATCAATAAACAATTTCCTTTCATTTTCGCTATTGAGGACCGCCCATTCTATAAAGAAATAACAGCATTAACGCCTTAAAAATTAAGAATTTATAATAATATCGCCGTTTTTAATAATGATAGGAATCTTTGTTAATTTAGGCGCAAGCCAATTAAAAATTTTATGCTGAAACTACAAGTTAACAATGAAACAAACCGATTAAAAGCTGTTATCCTGGGTATTGCCCATCAAAATGGTCCTACCCCCAAGGCCGAAGAGGCTTACGACCCCAAATCTTTGGAACATATCTTGGCTGGAACATACCCCACCGAACGCGATATGGTAGCAGAAATGGATGCCTTTAAAACGGTTCTTGAAAGTTATGAGGTCAAGGTATACCGTCCTGAGCTTATCCCCAACCTGAACCAGATTTTTACCCGCGATATCGGTTTCGTGATCGACGATTATTTTATAAAATCCAATATCCTGCCCGATCGGGCTCAAGAGTGGGAAGCTATCCAATACCTGGTCAAAGAAATCCCCTCGGAAAAGCTCATTACCGCACCTGAGGATATCCATATGGAAGGTGGAGATGTTATCCTCTGGAACGATCATATCTTTATCGGTACCTATAAAGGAGCGGACTACGCGGATTACAATACGGCCAGGACCAACATGAAGGGTGTCGAATTTTTACGGGATCTTTTTCCGGGCAAAAAAGTAAAAGAATTCAATTTGGTCAAGTCCATGAGCAATGCCCGGGAGAATGCCCTTCATCTGGATTGCTGTTTCCAACCTGTTGGCAAGGATAAAGGGATCATCTATCCGGGTGGATTTTTGGATCAGGAAGATTATACCTACCTCGTTGAGCTATTTGGCAAGGAAAACCTGTTCCATATTACAGCTGATGAGATGTACCAGATGTTCTCCAATGTGTTCTCTATCGATGAAAAGGTAGTAGTATCCGAGCAGCGGTTCACCCGTTTGAACAACTGGCTAACGGAACAGGGCATTGTGGTGGAACCCATTCCCTACCATGAAATCGGTAAACAAGAGGGACTTTTGCGCTGTTCAACCCTTCCTTTATACAGAGGATAATTATTTTAGATATCATATATGCAAACAACGGATAGCATCTTGATGGTCAGGCCATCCAGCTTTCGAAAAAATGAAGAGACTGCGGTAAACAACTATTTCCAATCAGATGATAGCGAATCGAAACGATTGGCCGAACTGGCCTTAGCTGAGTTTGATAATTTTGTGAGCACGCTAAAAAGCGCAGGTATAAAGGTTGTTGTTATTCAAGATGACGGCAGTAAGGATACGCCCGATAGTCTTTTCCCGAACAACGTGATCTCCTTCCATCAGAACCAAGCCATAATCTATCCGATGTTTGCCGAAAACAGACGCCGTGAAAGGACATTGAACTACTTGGGAAAATTGGACAAATTGGGCTATCACTTTGACAAACTAACGGATTACACCCATTTTGAAGATCAGAACAAATTTCTGGAAGGAACGGGTGTCCTGATCTTGGATCGCGTGAACAAGGTTGCCTACTGCTCTATTTCCGACCGTGCGGATGAACAGGTGCTCCAACAGTACGGCGAAGATCAGGGGTATCAAACCATCGCTTTCCATGCCGTTCAGTTGGTCGATGGCCAATACCTTCCGATCTACCATACCAACGTGATGATGTCCGTAGGGACAGCTTTCTGTTTGATCTGCCTGGATAGCATCAAGGAAGAAAAGGAAAGGATGTTGGTTGTTGATAAGCTTAAGGAAACGGGAAAAGAGATCATCCGCATTAGCGAAAAGCAGATGCATCAATTTGCCGGCAATATCCTTGAAGTAAAAAACACGGATGGGGAGCCCTATATCTGTATGAGTAGTCAGGCATTTGAAGCGTTGGATGAGGAGCAGATCAAGCATTTGGAGAAGCATGGGAAAATACTGCATGCCCCGCTATATAGTATTGAGAAATATGGTGGCGGAAGTGCGAGATGCATGATGGCAGAGTTGTTCTATGAATAGAATGGCGCTGCCTTCTTTATTTTGCTACTTAAAAACTGTCTTTAGCGATCTCTCTTCTTACACGGCTTAAGCTTTCGGGGGTAATGCCTAGATAAGAAGCGATCATCCATTGTGGAACCCGTAACAAAAGGCTTGGATAAAGCTCCATGAACTCCAGATAGCGCTCTTTAGCGGTCATCGCCAGCAAGGAGTTGATCCTTTTCTGCAGGTAATAGATACTCCGTTGCAATGACCTTTCGGTGAACATGCTGAAATCAAAATTCAGTTTACCGGCTTCTGTAAAGAAATTCGGATGAATGAACACCACTTTGCTGGGTTCAATGGCCTTTATGAAATACAAGGAAGGTTCATCAAAGTACATGCTGGAACGATCGGAGATCAACCAGTTTTCCGGGGCGAACTGAAGGATATGCTCCCCTCCTTTTTCATCCAGGGATAAAAACTGCAGGAGACCTTCTTCCACGAACAGCACGGAACGGCATACTTCACCAGACCGCATCACATACTGATTGTGCGAAAGCTCCTTCAGTTCATAATACGGCTGAAGGGCCTGGAAATCAGCATCTGTTAAGCCAGCCTTTTCACTATAGTAGCTATAAAAATTACTGCCTTTTAATTGCTCTTCCGTCATGATAAAAAAACTAATAAAGGATGGTGAATTTAAAATCCAACGGATGGAATGCCTTGACCAATTCCTTGACCAAATCTTCCTCGTATTTTAGGTATAGCACGGCAAAATTATCGGTACGTTCCTGTAATCCTCCCCCAGGGAACAACCTATCCTTGATGCGCTCGATCTGGATCAAGGCATCTTCGTGGTTTCTCTTTTCCGCTTTCAGGAATTTCTTCTCCAGGTTGTTCATGGCCTTCTTCAGCCTTGCCTTTACCGCATCGGTACTTGCCGCCAAAGTGGGGTCTATCTTATGGGCCCTTAACTTGATGCGTCCAAAAATGGCATTCATTTCCATCCATTCATCCTGAAGCTGCAAGCGCTGTTTGGTCTTCCGCTTTACATATTCATTCTTCAGGGAATTCAAAGGCTTGAATATACTTTTAAAGGTAAAATCCAACCGGAAGATCTTACTTGCCAAACCATCGTCGCTGATCATGGCCGAGTTCCTCGGGATCAGGATCGGGAAAGGTACGCTATATTGATCAAAATTTGCTTTCAGCTGTAACCAATAAACAATCTCCGCTCCCCCTCCTATATAGGCCAGGTTTGGAAGAATGATCTCTTGGTACATCGGCCGCATGACCACGTTCGGGCTGAACCTTTCCGGGAAATTCTTGATCTCTTCCAAGAGTTCTGCTTCGGTAAAAAAGAGGTTCTGATGCAGTACCTCAAAGCGTCCGTCTTCAGTTCTTATCAAACGCTCCCTGAATTCATCCGTTAAGTAAAAGAAATTGATTTCCCGCGCATGAACCTGGGTATCAAAACCCTCCTCCTCCAATTGTTCAGACGTCTTGTTGATCGCTTTAAAACTTTTTTCCTGTAGGACATCTTCGGTCATGATGGGCGCAAAAAGCTCCTTGAATGCCTTTCTATCAGCATCGATAATAATTAGACCGTAATCTTTGAAGATTTCATTGACAAAGACTCGGGTGGCATCCGCTAAGGACCTTCCTTTTAGATAGGCTTCCTGAACCATCTCGGTAAGCTTGGTTGCCGTATCGGATAATCCAAACGTATTGGTGTATTGCTTCACGACCTCTGCCATGGTATCTGTGCTCATCCGGCCGGTAGCAGAAACTCCATCTTCGTTCCATTCGATCTTTTTGCCATACACCCGCGTATGGTTGATCTCTGCAAAATCGTGGTCTTCAGTAGCCATCCAATAAACAGGAACAAACTCTTTGTGGGGGTATGCTTTCTTCAGATCCTCTGCTAAACGGATAGCCGTTACGATCTTGAAGATGAAATAAAGGGGCCCTGTAAAGATGTTCAATTGATGGCCCGTGGTTACCGTAAAGGTGTTTTCATCGGACAATAATTGAATATGTTGGGCCACCTGTGGAGAAGATTCCAACAGGTCCTTATACTGTTCTTTCAGTTCCTTGGCCAATAATTCTCGGTGAGCAAATCCCTTTTTCAGTTTGATCTGCTCCCCAAATCCGGCTATATCAGGCTTATTGCCATAAAAGGGCGCCAATTTTTCATTGTTCCCTAAATAGGCCAATAGGGTTTTTGAAAAACTATTGGTGTCACTGTAGTCTATATAAGTGGCCTTCATCTAATCCTGGTCTTATTTAAATTGAAGAGGGAGTAAGTTATCTGACAATAGATCCGTAGAGGTCGAAGTCCTCAGCCCGATCCACCTTCACTTGCACAAAATCTCCTATTCGAGCATAATTTGTTTTTGCATCAAATACCACTTCGTTGTCCACTTCCGGAGAATCGTACTCGGTACGGCCGATAAAGAAATCACCATCCACACGGTCCACCAGGACCTTAAATTCCTTGCCGACTTTCGTCTGGTTGATGTCGTAGGAAATTTCCTGCTGCACCTCCATGATCTGGTCTACACGCTCTTGTTTTACCTCCTCAGGAACATCGTCCTCCAAGGAATAAGCATGGGTTTTTTCTTCGTGGGAATAGGTAAAACATCCTAAACGATCGAAACGGGTATCTTCTACCCATTCCAACATCTCTTGAAAATCATCTTCTGTTTCGCCTGGATAACCACAGATCAAGGTTGTTCTCAACGCAATATCAGGCACCTTATCCCTGATTTTGTTCACCAGGTCGATCTGTTTTTGCTTATTGGTACCGCGGCGCATGGAGGTCAACATATGATCGGAGATATGCTGTAAAGGCATATCCAGGTAGTTACAGATGTTGGAACGCTCGTTCATTGCATCCAGGATATCCATGGGGAATCCAGAAGGATAAGCATATTGTAAGCGGATCCATTCGATTCCATCCACATCCGATAAATGACGCATCAGGTCCGAAAGATTACGCTTACCATAAATATCCAACCCATAATAGGTAAGATCCTGAGCAATCAGGATCAATTCTTTGGTACCATTGGAGGCTAAAAATTTAGCTTCCTTTACCAGGTCGTCGATGGATTTGGACACATGCTTTCCGCGCATTAAAGGAATGGCACAGAAAGAACAAGGCCTGTTACACCCTTCTGCGATCTTGAAATAAGAATAGTGGGAAGGCGTGGTCAATAATCTTTCTCCCAATAATTCGTGGCGGTAATCCGCTCCGATACTGGACAATAATTCCGGAAGATCATTGGTGCCGAAAAAGGCATCCACGTTTGGAATCTCCGATTGCAGCTCTGGCTTATAGCGTTCGGATAAACAGCCTGTTACAATCACCTTGTTCACTTTCCCCTGATCTTTCAATTCGGAGAATTGTAGAATCGTATCGATGGATTCCTGTTTGGCGTTATCGATAAATCCACAGGTATTGATGACCACGATATCCGAAGATTGGATGTTGCTGGCCTCGTGAACAACCTCTAATTGGTTGCCCTTCAATTGACCCATCAATACTTCACTATCGTGTATATTCTTGGAACAGCCCAAAGTAACCACATTGACGCGTGGTTTTTGGATCGCTGAACTGATTTGTGCTTTCTTTGTTTTCATATGAATGTTGTAGCCTATATGAATAGAGAATCTACCCCTATTTGAATAGAGAATCTACAAAGTCTTTTTTGTTAAATAACTGTAAATCACCGATCTTCTCCCCTACTCCAATATATTTTACAGGTATTTTGAATTGGTCTGAAATCCCGATGACCACCCCACCTTTTGCTGTTCCATCTAATTTGGTCAATGCCAGGGCATTTACATCGGTAGCTTGGGTAAACTGGGTTGCCTGTTCGATCGCGTTTTGGCCCGTCGATGCATCCAATACCAACAAGATCTCATGCGGAGCATCCGGAATGACCTTCTGCATCACATTCTTGATCTTTGTCAGCTCGTTCATCAAGCCTACTTTATTGTGCAAACGTCCTGCAGTATCGATAATCGCTACATCATCGCCATTACTTACCGCCGATTTAACGGTATCATAGGCAACGGATGCCGGATCGGACCCCATCGGTTGAGCAACAACACGAACACCCACACGTTCTCCCCAAAGCTGGATCTGATCGACTGCCGCCGCTCTAAAGGTATCGGCAGCACCGAGTACCACTTTGTTTCCTGCTTCTTTCAGTTGGTGGGCCAACTTACCAATGGTCGTTGTTTTGCCAACGCCATTCACACCCACCACCATGATCACATAGGGTTTCTGATTTCCATACTCAAAGGTTTCGAAATCATTGCTGTTGTTCTCGGCCAATAATCCTTGGATCTCATCCTTCAATAAACGGTTAAGATCATCCGTAGATACATATTTATCTTCCGCTACCCGTTTTTGGATACGGTGTACGATTTTCAATGTGGTGGTAACACCGACATCAGAAGTCACCAATACTTCCTCCAGGTTATCCAACACATCATCATCAATGGTCGACTTCCCTACTACGGCTCTTGTGATCTTGGAAAAGAACCCCTCTTTGGTTTTCTCCAAGCCCTTATCCAAGGCCTCTTGTGCCTCTACGGTCTCCTGTTTCTTCTTGAAAAAATCAAATAATCCCATGATGTTAATGTGTTATAATACCGGATGATGTTGAACCAAATATACTGAAATACGAGATACTAAAAAAGCCCTTTTGGATATACCAAAACGGCTATGAATAAGATTTTTAAAGAAAAACTTTAAAAAAAGGAATATCGATCTGCTTATTTTGTAGCTGCAGCAACAACCTCTTTTACTTTGTCGTTGTGTACCATACTTTCTTTGAAAGTATAAGCGCCAGTTTTTGCAGATTTAGTAGTGATAACTACTTTAGTGTATTCCTTACCACCACCTTTTTGTAATGATGCAACCGCTTTCTTTGCCATGGTATTATATTTTTATCAGGATAGCGCGCTATCCAAAGTTAATTACTTAATTTCTTTATGAACAGTTACTTTTCTCAATACTGGGTTGAATTTCTTCAATTCCAAACGCTCAGTTGTGTTCTTTTTGTTCTTCGTGGTAATATAACGAGACATTCCCGGAAGACCACTTTCTTTGTGTTCAGTACACTCAAGGATAACTTGTACTCTATTTCCTTTTTTTGCCATTGTCTTACTTATTTATACCCTCACGGGTGAATTTCATGATTCTTATTATTGTTGATACAACAGGCGTCTATCTATTAAATATGACCTTTTTTGATGAATTTATCGATCGCTGCTGTAATACCGTTCTTATTGATAGTTTTGATTGCTGATGTAGACACCTTCAATGTAATCCAACGGTCTTCTTCAGGAATGTAAAAACGTTTAGTCTGTAAATTAGGATAGAATTTACGTTTAGTTTTAACGTTCGAGTGAGATACGTTATTTCCTTTTAATGCCGTCTTGCCTGTTAAATCACAAATTCTTGACATGATATTCGATTTTTTATTGTTGTTCTTATTTGTAAACGTCTCTTAGAAACGAGTGTGCAAATATCTATATTTCTTTTGGGAAATACAATAGAAATTTAGGAAATATTTTAAAAATATCTGTGGAGTCTGTAGAAGTCAACAAAAATACTGTATTTTGCATAAGCATTAATAGCTATTGCCAACAATAGTTTTCAACAATTCACAATGAATAAATATCTAGTTAAAGGATTATCACTCGCAATTACCGGGATAATCGCCGTTTACATCAGTTACGACCTGATGGAAGCCGAAAATCATTGGTATAAGATACTCATGACCGTAGGAGTGATCTTGTTTGGATATGGATTTGTTCTTTTGGTCTATCGCATATTTCGTAAGATCGACCGGAAAACCCTGATCGATGATCGGAATAAAAAACAGGAAGAACAGAATCAGGAGAAAGAATAGGGGATATGCTGATCCAAACCAAGGGTATTCCATTAAAGATCACCAATTATTCGGAGAGCTCTGTCGTTGCACAGATTTATACAGAAGCACTCGGGCTTCAATCGTATTTAATAAATGGCGCTCGGAAGCCTAAGGCCAAGATTCCAACGAATATGCTGCAACCCCTGCATTTATTGGAATTGGTGGTCTATAATAAAGAGGGTGGCAGCCTGCAACGGATAAAAGAGGCGCATCAGGTGCCTACCTTACGATCCATTCCTTTGGATATCGTAAAAAGTTCCTTGGCCATTTTCCTCAATGAGGTTTTATATAAGGTGCTGCGTCATCAGCATTCCGATCCACAGTTATTTCATTTTCTGGAAAATGCCATCATCTGGTTGGATGAAAGTTCTGAAGGACTTGCCAACTACCATCTGGTATTCCTCCTGAAATTGAGCCATTACCTCGGCTTTAGACCCGCCATCAGCAATAAACCTTATTTTGATCTTCGAGAGGGGGTGTTTACCTCGGTTTTACCTGGGCATGTACAGGTCATTCAGGAACCTTACAGCCAGATCCTAAGGGATTTACTGCAAACAAATTTTAACGATTGTAACAAAATAAAACTAAATAAAGAGGATCGATCGTATTTATTACAGAAAATAATCGATTATTATCGTTTGCATACGGAGAATTTTGGCGAATTGAATGCTTTGTACATTTTGGAGGAAATCTTTAGTTAAGTTTTCCATTCCCTACAAATGAAAAAGCCCATTGATGATGAACCAATGAGCTTTGCCACAATAAATATATTTTGAATCTATTCCTTAGATAAGTTTTACATTTACCGCGTTAAGACCTTTACGGCCTTGTTCCACTTCGTAAGACACATGATCCTTTTCACGAACTTTGTCTACTAATCCTGAAACGTGAACAAAGATTTCACCTTCGCCAGAATTTGGAATGATGAAACCGAAACCTTTGGCTTCATTAAAGAATTTTACTACTCCTTCTTGCATGTTATTAATTATTGTTTTTTTTAAAGATATTATATTTTTTCTAAAAATGAATTAATTTTTTCCCCTTTCCTTTTAAACAATCTAAATTTTTATCTGTCTATTTTGGAAAGGTTTTTGTCAATCACCTTAAAGAAACAAAAAATAATATGAAAAAAATATTAACACTCCTTGTTTTATTAACCGCAGTTGTTAGTACACAAGCCCAAAATTCACTTATGGAAAATAGCAGAAGAGTTTCAACTCGTGGTTATGCAGAAAAAGAAGTAACCCCGGATATCATTTACTTATCCATCTCATTGAAAGAATATTACCAAGATGGCAACAGCAAGAAGAAAGTAAGTATCGAAACATTGGAAAAACAACTTTTTGATGCGGCCATGAAAAATGGTGTAAGGAAGGACGATTTTACCATCCAGAACATCTATAGCTATAATGCAGAGACCAAAAAGAAGAACAATGAGCTTTTGCAATCTAGACAGTACCGCATTAAGGTAACTAATTTGAACAACCTGAACACCATGATGGAAGAAGTTGATCCTAAAGGACTGCAGAGCACATCGATTTCGGGTTATGATCATTCGCAAAAAAGACAGATCGAAAAGGAATTGAAAACCGCAGCGGTCAAAGATGCCCGTACGAATGCTGAAATATTAGCGAATGCTGATGGTGGATCGGTAGGGAAGGCCTTAATGATCAATGATAATAGTAATGTTAACTGGAACGAGATCATGCCACAACCAAGAATGTACAGCATGGCCAAAACGGCAAATGCAGAAATGGATGCTGCAGGAGAGGGCTTGGACCTGAACATTCGTCCTATCAAATTGACCTGCAACATTGATGCAGTTTTCGAGTTAAAATAATATGGAAAATCGCTACGTAAGTAAGCAAGAAAGAATATCCCAGGATTTCCAATGGGTGGAACGGCTATCTGTTTTAATGGATAGTCGTTTCCGCATTGGAAACTTCAAGTTTGGCCTAGACCCCATTCTTAATTTTATCCCATTTGCTGGACAGGCAGCCACATTGATCATTTCCCTGGTGCTCGTAACGGTCATGTACCGAAACGGGGCAAGTGGAAAACTGACCATTAAAATGTTGCTCAATGTAACCTATGACGCTATTTTGGGATCCATTCCTTTGCTTGGAAACATCTTCGATTTTTTCAACAAGGCAAATGAAAAGAACATCAAACTACTTCGGGAACACTATTATGAAAACAAGCATCAAGGATCTGGTGTCGGCATTCTTTTGACCATAGGCATTATCCTATTTGCTTTCGTGTTGGTATTCCTGTTCCTGATGTATGCATTGACCTTATGGTTAATTGGTTTGATTTTTTAGTTATCTGCCCAAATAGCATTAACTTTACCCCATGAGCAAAACCAGAATCTTCGCGATTACCTTAGTGGTGATCATGTTGGCGGCTGTATTCACCAACCCTTCCAAAGAAAAAATGGAGGCTGCCTTGAGCACCAAGGCAAAGGATATCTTGCAAAAGCAATTGAAATACGAAGATAAAGGTGCTGTAGAACTGGGCATGATGCTTTTCGGAGACCAGGTGATCCGCGAATTCGTCAATTCCTATACTACTACCTCCAATTATTATCTGTTTTCTTTGTCGAAGATCAACTGGAATGGAGAGAAGGTCATAGTGGGTGGAGGGGCCTTTGGCCAAGTCTGGATAAGCCCTAAACTGGATGAAAAAGCAGATAAATTGATCGAAGTACTCAAAAACCAATAATGTTAGAGATTCTTTACCGGGATGAAGAACTGATCGCGATCAATAAACCGCATGGTCTTTTGGTTCATCGTTCATCCATTGCTGCCGACACCTCAGAATTTGCCCTGCAAAAACTCCGTGACCAAATTGGACAGGCCGTTTACCCAGCCCATCGCCTCGACCGAAAAACAGGTGGGGTGCTCTTGTTTTCCCTGAACAAAGAGATGGACAGCCTTATCCAACAGGCTTTCGCCAATAACCTGGTCAAAAAGGAATACCTGGCCATATTGCGAGGCCATCCAGAAGATCAGGGAACTATTGACTATCCGCTGAAAAAAGAGAACGGGCTCCTGCAGGATGCATTGACCCATTACCAACTGCTAAGAAAAGCTGAAATCGATCTTCCTTTCGGAAAACACCCCACATCAAGATACAGTTTGGTCAAAGCGATGCCCGAGACAGGAAGGATGCACCAGCTTAGAAGGCATTTTGCCCATATTTTCCATCCCATTATCGGAGATCGGCCACATGGCTGCAACAAACAGAACAAACTTTGGAAAGAAACTTTTAACCATGACAGCATGCTTTTGCATGCGAGCCAGTTGAAGTTTAATCATCCAAAAACCGGAAAAGAGATCCTTATACAGGCCGATTTGCAACCTGAATTCCTAAAAGCACTCCAAATCCTGAATATTTCCCTATAGTATACTTAACTTTTAGTAAAACAACGTCCTTTTGTCGTTTAAATTCCTATTTTTGTAAGAACTAAAACTCATTGAATTATCATGAAAAATACTGCGTTAACAAACGTACATATCGCTTTGGGTGCTAAGATGGTTCCTTTTGCTGGTTTTAATATGCCTGTGCAATATTCAGGTATCAACGACGAGCATGAAACCGTGCGCACGGGCGTAGGTATGTTTGATGTGAGCCACATGGGAGAATTTATCCTAAAAGGCGAAAAAGCCCTAGACCTCATCCAAAAGATCTCTTCAAACGATGCTTCCAAACTTTATGATGGAAAAGTACAGTATGGCTACATTCCGAATGAAACCGGTGGTGTTGTTGATGACTTCTTAACCTATAAAATCGACGATCAGACCTATCTATTGGTTGTCAATGCTTCCAACATCGAGAAGGATTGGAACTGGATCAGCAAATACAATGAATTTGGCGTAGAGATGAAAGACATCTCCGACGAAACTTCCTTATTCGCCGTTCAAGGACCAAAAGCTGCTGATGCACTTCAAGGTTTAACAGATATCGAATTGGCACCAATGGAGTATTACTCCTTCCAAAAAGGGGTATTTGCAGGTGTAGAGAACGTATTGGTATCTGCTACAGGTTACACTGGTGCAGGTGGTTTCGAGATCTATGTGGACAATAAACATGCAGAACAAGTATGGAATGCGATCATGGAAGCTGGTAAGCCTTATGGCATTAAACCTATCGGTTTAGGTGCTCGTGATACCCTACGTTTAGAGATGGGTTTCTGTTTATATGGAAATGATATCGACGATAACACCTCTCCATTAGCTGCAGGTTTGGGATGGGTTACTAAATTCACCAAGGATTTTGTAAACTCGGAAAACCTGAAAGCAGAAAAGGAAAAAGGAGTATCCCAAAAATTGGTAGGATTTGAAATGATCGATAGAGGTATTCCTCGTCACGATTATGAGATTGTAGATGCAGAAGGTAATAAAATTGGTCGTGTTACATCTGGAACACAATCACCTTCCCTTAAAAAATCTGTTGGCTTAGGCTATGTGGATACAGCATTTACAAAAGAAGGAACCGAAATCTTTATTTCGATCCGTAATCAACCGATCAAAGCGGTGGTTAAAAAACCTCCTTTCGTAAAATAGAATAAATTATAATTGAAAAGGGGCTATTTTCTAGCCCCTTTTTTATGCTTTACACTTTGCTGTTGTTGTTGGAATCTTTCATTCTGCTTCGTTTTTACCTCTCGCTTCACCTGCTTCAATAAAACTACTTTTAAATAGATCAGAACAACCATTAAGGCGATGGAAATCCCCAAGATCAACATATTCCCGCTGTTAAAAGCCGCCCAGCCACTAAGTACCAAGAATACGATGAATAAATTCAGTACAATGTTTAATATAAATTTCTTTGTCATTTCTTTTTTATGATTTTAATGCCGGTAACCCGTTCCCTCAAAAGGTAAAAATAAACGATTCCAGCGACAATATTGAATACGATGATAAATAGGGCTAATAAAAGTCTTTCTGAATTCGATATGCGCCCTGATTTCATAATCTCCATGAGCACCAGCACTACCCATACCAAAGACAACAACATGGAAATGCTGAACATAATTGGGGCCATGCCTACCTTAAAAAGTAGCAATAGAAAAGATAAAGCATAAAAAACCAGACTAAACATAAATGCCTGCTTAGTCTGGTGAAACATCTTGTTCATACTAACAAAGGTAAGGATAATAACGCTTACCTACGGGAAGATGCCTAATTCTTTATAGGATTCGCCCACTTTATTGATCGCACAGATAAAGGCAGCAGTCCGTAGATCATCCACTCCTTCTGTGTTTTTCAAGATCTGATGGATCTCCTGGTACGATCCGATCATGGTGTCTTCCAATCCTGAATACACCAAGTCAACCTCATCAGGGCCTCTTAGAATAATCTTTCTTTCCAATTTAGATACCTTTTGGTTCGTCATGGATTCAATGATGTTCAGGATCTCAGCATACATATTTTCGCTGAAGCGTTTCTCCAAACGTCCGTAACGCACATGGCTCAGGTTTTTCAACCACTCAAAATAGGAAACCGTTACACCACCAGCATTCAGATAGATATCTGGAATTACCATGATTCCTTTTTTCAAGAAGATTTCGTCCGCATCAGGTGTCAATGGACCATTTGCCGCCTCACCAACGATCTTCGCTTGGATCTTATCCGCATTTCCTTTATGAATAACAGACTCCAAAGCCGCAGGGATCAAGATATCACATGGATATTCCAATCCTTTAGCCGACTCCTCAATATTGGTTGCTCCTGGGAAGTTTAAAATAGACCCTGTCTGCTTACGATGCGCCACAACAGCCTCCAAATCCAATCCATCTTCTGAATAGATTGCTCCTTCATATTCGATCAAACCGACAAGCTTAGAACCCGCTTCCTGGAAAAATTTAGCCGCATAATAACCTACGTTGCCTAACCCTTGAACGATTACCCTTTTGTCTTCCACACCTACCGTCAAACCTAAGGCATCCATGTCCTCCTGCACCTTACATGCTTCGCGAACACCGAAGAAAACCCCTAAACCCGTTGCTTCCGTACGACCACGAACACCACCTTGGGAAATAGGTTTGCCCGTCACACAGGCCTGAGCATTGATTTCATTTGGATTTAAAGTAGTGTAAGTATCCACGATCCAGCTCATTTCACGCGCACCAGTACCGTAATCCGGAGCAGGAACATCTGTACCCGGACCAATGAAATTCTTTTTCACTAATTCTGTCGTATAACGACGTGTGATCTTTTCTAGCTCATATTCGCTATACTTCTTGGCATCAATCTTAATACCTCCCTTGGCACCTCCAAAAGGCACATTCACAATGGCACATTTGTAGGTCATTAAGGAGGCTAAAGCCATTACTTCATCCTGATCTACTTCCATACTGAAACGGATACCACCTTTACACGGCAGCTTGTGATGGGAATGCTGTACACGATAGGCTTCAATCACTTCGATGCCATCTCCGATCTTCACCGGAAACTTTACCCTTAAAATTGAATTACATGCTTTGATCTGATCTAGGATTCCTGGAGAGAATTTGGTGAATTTTGCAGCCTTGTCAAAATTACGTGCTACTCCTTGGAAGAAACTCTGTGTTATATTGGCTTCTTTAGACATAAATAATGTATTTGTTTACATTTTGGTATAATATTATAAAGTTAGTTCTTTTAAAATTTTTATAACAACAAAGCCTCAGAAAACATCATTTTTAATCTTTTTTTAATAAAGCCTAAATTATTTTAACAGAACTTCAATGAAAATCTATAAAAACAAAAATGCCCAAGTATACTTGGGCATTTCCTTTGAATATTATTTCTTAATAAACATCCATTTCTGGGTCAAAGGCTTCCTTCCAAGCCAAAATTCCGCCTGAAAGATTGGAAAGGTTGGTATAACCTTCTTGCTCCAGAAGCATAACTGCCTGTGCACTACGCTTTCCAGAACGGCATTGAATAACAACAGGAATATCCTTAGAAATCTTGTCCTTTTCAATCACCACTCCCGATAATGGGATATTTACACCGTTTAAGTTCGATACTTCATATTCAAATGGCTCACGTACGTCGATTAATTGGAATTCAACGTTGTGATCCATCATATCCTTTAATTCTTGAACACTTATTTCTTTCATGATCTGCTTTTTATCAAATATAATTAATTTTACAGCTACATTTACAGCAAATGTCTGTCCAAATTTTTAAATTCAAACCTACAATTTAAATTATGACATTATTGTTCACTTTATTACCATAAACATGAAACAGTTATTACTTTCCTTGTTAGGAGTAGGATTGGCCTGCCAGCTATCCTTTGCCCAAACCACTGAAATCAGCAGCAAAGAAAATATTACCAGAATATTGAATACCCTGGCCTCCGACGATATGCGAGGAAGATCATCCCTTTCCGTTCCGGATATCGAGAAAGCAGCCGATTTTATTGCTTCGGAATTCAAAAGTATTGGCCTTAAACCTTATGCAGAAGCGAATTACAGACAATCTTTTAAGGTCCTTCGAAAAAAACAAGGGGAAGAGTCGGTTGAATTTGATGGGAAAGCTCTTAAACCAGAGGAATTCCTGATCATTGGAAATTATCCTTCACAAATCCATCAAGATAATGTGGATGTCAAACAACTGAGAATATCAGCTGAGGAGGATTTCTCCAAAAGATTCCGGGAGATTGTACAAAAGGATACCAACCAAGCTATTGTCTTGGTCGATAAGGCGCATGCTGCTTTCTTGGCCAGATTCAAACGGATGATGGGCAGAGAAAACATCTATTTCAAGGAACAGGCTCCGAAAACCACAAAAGGAAAGATCTTTATCATTGCGGATGAACTTCCAGCAAACCGTAAAATATCTCAAAAAACTAATGAATCCGAACATCCCATGTTCAATGTGGCCGGTATTATCCCAGGAAAATCAAAACCAGATGAATATGTAGTGATTTCTGCACATTACGATCATATTGGCATCCTGCCAGCAGTTAACCAGGATTCTATTGCTAATGGGGCAGATGATGATGCTTCCGGCACAACAGCTATGATCGAGTTGGCGAGATATTACAAAAAGCTGGACAACAACGAAAGAACATTGATTTTTGTGGCCTTTACAGGAGAGGAGATCGGTATGTTTGGTTCAAAATATTTCTCCAATAACATCAATCCGGAGCAGGTCGTTGCGATGATCAATATCGAAATGATCGGAAAGGATTCGAAGTTTGGGCCGAACAGCCTTTACATCACCGGATATGATGCCTCCAACTTAGGCAAACTGATGCAGGAAAACCTTAAGGGTTCCGCTTTTACGTTCCATCCGGATCCTTACAAAACACAGAACCTATTCTATCGCAGCGATAATGCAGTTCTGGCCGCATTGGGCGTACCTGCGCATACTTTCTCTACATCCCAGATCGATAAGGACATCTATTACCATACCGTGGATGATGAAGTAGAAACCTTGGATATCCAGAATATCAAATCGAGTATTGAAGCTATTGCAGCAGGATTGGGAGGGATCATCAAAGGCGAACAGACACCTTCTCGTGTAGAAAAATTAAGAGATTAATACATTAGGGTTGAAGCGGCTTGCGCATCACATAATCGTTCAGAACATATTGGTAGTAGGGGATATCCACAGACTCTACTACCTCAAAATCCTGTTTTAGGTAGAAGCCATAAGCCGGATTATTTCTATTGACATTCAGTTCGAGCGCAGTAATTCCAGCTTTCAGAGCCTGTTCGGCGGCAAAATCAATAAACACCTTACCATATCCCTTTCCCTGCGTATTGGGCAAAAGATAAAGTTTCCCGATTCGTAAACATTCCTTTTGCGGTTCCAAGGACATGAAACCCACCGGAAAGCCTCTTTCTAATAAGATATAAAAGGAAACATCAGCTTCCATCGCCGCAATAAGTGCTTCCTCCGTATAGGATTTCTCCAACATAAAATCAATCTGATCTAGGCTGATCACATCCTTATAGGTCGGATACCAGATGGCATGGGCCAATTCGTGGATGATCCGGGCATCATTTACGGTCGCTGGAATAATCTTAATCATAATTCTTCTCCTAACATGATGTAATCCGACAAAGGGGCAATCTTTACAAAACCATCCGATTCAACCTCGAATAGGCTTTCAGTAATCCATCGCACGTTCGAAATACGAAGAGACTCCGAATCAGGGATCCATAATTGATAGCCTTCCGGCAACCATTTATCATACTGTTTGATGAAGATCAACTTATACGATCCATTAAAAACATTGACTGTGAAATCAGGCAGATAGGGCAGAAGGTCCTTGCAACCTATCTGATCCATAATCAGGTTCACGGCATAATTCTTCCGCTCTTTCAAATATTGGAAAAGCACCGCCAAATAATCCTCCCAATAAGGAATAACCACTAGATTTTCCTCCAATTCCTCCCGAATCAACTCCTCCGAATTCAAAAGCACATCGATCTTGATCCCTCTGGATTTAAGCGTTTCGTAATGGAAAGATAAAGTAATAATGGTTGGGCTCCACTCCAACAATTGATTGACATATTCATCCGCCAAAAGATGTGGATCTCCAATAAATAAAGCAGGCTCTTGGTTTTCTCGAACGATGTGGTGGGAAGACATGGCCTAATCCGCTAAATAGGAAACAGCAATATAAGACATTAAACCAATACTGGTTTTCAATGCTTCTTCATCGATATCAAATGTCGGGGTATGCACCGCTGAATTGATTCCTTTTTCTACATTTCCAGTACCCAATCGATAGAAGCAGGCATTGGTTTCCTGAGAATAATAGGCAAAATCCTCCGCTGCAGGCCATAGATCCAGTTCCAACACGTTATCTGCTCCTAAATATTCAACGGCATAAGAACGTGCCTTTTCCGTAATAACCGGTTCATTGATCAAGAAAGGATAGCCCTTACGTACCTCAAAATCACAACTTGCACCCATACTTTCTGCAATACCTACCGCCATCTTCAGCATCTTCTCATGCGCATCTGCACGCCAAGCCTCATCAAACGTACGAAACGTTCCTTCCAAGTAAACCTCATCTGGAATAACGTTCGTAGCGCCATTACCCACGATCTTACCCCAGGATAAAACCGAAGGCGTACGTGGATCGGCATTGCGGCTAACAATCTGCTGCATAGCCGTGATGATTTGTGCGGTTATCGCAATTGGATCGATATTTTGATGGGGTTGAGCGCCATGACCACCTTTTCCGCGAACCGTCATGAACAACTCATCGCAGGAGGCCATATATTTACCGGATCGAAAGCCAACTTTACCTGCCTCGATGAAAGGCATCACATGCTGACCAACAATACCTTGAGGGCTTGGGTTCTGCAATACCCCTTCTTTGATCATCAGGGAAGCTCCTCCCGGCAAACGTTCTTCTCCAGGTTGGAAAATCAGTTTGACCGTTCCTCCAAAGTCACCTCTTAAACTTGATAAAATCTTCGCAACACCCAATAGGGAAGAAGTGTGCACATCATGCCCACAGGCAT
Source organism: Sphingobacterium tenebrionis (assembly GCF_037126265.1). NCBI lineage: Bacteria > Pseudomonadati > Bacteroidota > Sphingobacteriia > Sphingobacteriales > Sphingobacteriaceae > Sphingobacterium > Sphingobacterium tenebrionis. Next base: position 50,424 of record NZ_JAYLLN010000001.1, on the reverse strand, counting down.
GCATTACGCCAATGTTCTGTGAACCATAGCTGCGTCCTTCTACCTCGGTGATCGGTAGAGCGTCCATGTCCGCACGCAAGGCCAATACCTTGTCAGACGGTAAATCACCTTTTATCAAGGCCACCACTCCCGTGTTTGCCATGGATTCATAAGGGATCTGCAAATCATCCAAAACCCTTTTTACAAAGGCAGATGTTTGGTATTCCTCAAAAGAAAGTTCTGGATTTTGGTGTAGAAACCTACGGTTATTGACCGTATCTTGAAAATAGGATTGCGCTAGCTCTTGAATCCTGGATTTGATTGATGACATGATTTTCCTCCACTATTGCCACGTCCAGACATCCTCTACAAATACAAATACATTGCTGTATGTACCACGAAGACGTCTCATGTATGCTGTAGCTTCAGAACGGCTGGTAAAATCACCAACTTTTACCCTGTAATTCGGTTCCACGTAATCAAGATAAGCGTTCATATCAGGGTTTTGGCGAATAAAGCTATTCTGAACATTGGTTGCTTCATTCCTATTACCACCAGAATAAATCTGTACCCTAAAACCTCGCACTTTCACCCGGCGTGCCTTCGATTTGTCCAAGATTTTAGGTTCCAAACTTACTGGTGCTTTAGAAGCAGTTGGATTTATTGCATGAAATGCTCTGAAGTCTTGTAATAGGCTAATCAATGTGTCCTTTACTACCTCTACTTTTCCATCCTGTGCCTTCGTAATCTGTGTAGACAATAAGATGATGCAACCTACAATAAATCCTTTATTAATCATTTTATTTATGCTTGTTTTCCGTGACAGTTCTTATATTTCTGACCAGAACCACAAGGACATTCGTCGTTTCTTCCAATCGCTTGCTCTTTACGGATCGGCTGAGTTACCTGAGGCTCCTGAGTATTCAGATCCTCTTCACTAACACCAGTCGGAGAGCTGATTTCCGCTTTAGATTCCACTACTTTTACCTTTTGCTCTGGGCGTGCTGCCTGAATGTTCTGCGGTTGTTGCTCCTGTCCAGGGATTTCTCCTTTGAACAAGAAGCTGACGATATCTTTGTTCATACCTGCTAACATGGTTTTGAACAAGTTATAGGCTTCCATCTTATAAATAATGATCGGATCCTTTTGTTCATAAACCGCATTCTGAACAGATTGTTTTAAATCATCCATCTCACGTAAGTGCTCTTTCCAAGCCTCATCGATCAATGCCAACACAATTCCCTTTTCAAATGATTTGAAAACTTCTTTACCCTCAGTTTCTACAGCTTTAACCAAATTTGTAGCAACTTGGATGCCACGAATACCATCTGTAAATGGAATTATAATATTTTCGATCATTCCACCACGCTCAGCAAGCACATTGGTCAACACAGGCAAGGTCTGTGTAGCCACTTGCTCCGATTTACGGTGATAGAAATTGATAACCTGATCAAACAGTTTCTCTACCAAGCTGTTCGCTGTGCTGCTGCTGAATTCTTCTTGGGAGATTTCTGGGTTAACCGCAAAAATACGGATCACCTCAATTTGGAACTCATCGTAAGAATTATCTTCTTTCGCCTGTAATACCACATCTTCAACAACATCATAGATGGTATTGTTCAAATCCACGTCTAAACGCTCTCCAAATAAAGCATTCTTCCGTTTGGTATAGATTACAGAACGTTGGGAGTTCATCACGTCATCATATTCCAATAGACGCTTACGAATACCGAAGTTGTTCTCCTCTACCTTACGTTGCGCACGTTCGATAGATTTGGTCAACATGCTATGTTGCATTACTTCGCCTTCTTCAACACCCATTTTAACCATCAGGTTCGAAATACGCTCCGATGCAAATAAACGCATCAATGGATCTTCCAAGGAAACAAAGAATTGGGAAGAACCCGGATCTCCTTGACGGCCCGCACGACCTCTTAACTGACGGTCAACACGACGAGACTCATGGCGCTCTGTACCGATGATCGCTAAACCACCCACATTGATAACTTCTTCAATAAGCTTAATATCCGTACCACGACCCGCCATGTTGGTAGCAATCGTTACTTGTCCCGGACGTCCCGCTTCCGCAACGATATCAGCCTCTTTCTGGTGCAATTTCGCGTTCAAGACATTGTGCTTGATACCACGTAATTTCAACATACGGCTTAATAATTCCGAAATCTCAACCGAAGTAGTACCCACCAATACTGGTCTATGCTCTTCTGTCAATTTTTGGATCTCTTGCGCTACGGCATTATATTTTTCACGTGCTGTACGGTAGATGAAATCTTGACGGTCATCACGTTGAATTGGTTTATTTGTTGGAATTTCAACAACATCTAGCTTGTAGATTTCCCATAACTCACCAGCTTCTGTAGAAGCGGTACCCGTCATACCTGATAATTTGTGGTACATACGGAAGTAGTTTTGAAGGGTAATCGTTGCATAGGTCTGCGTAGCATCTTCTACCTTCACGTTTTCCTTAGCCTCGATCGCTTGGTGCAATCCGTCAGAATAACGACGGCCATCCATGATACGACCGGTCTGCTCATCAACGATCTTCACCTTACCTTCATCCACGATGTATTGGTCATCGCGTTCGAATAGGGTATACGCTTTTAAAAGTTGGTTAATCGAATGGATACGCTCCGATTTGATGGAATAATCACGCATCAACTCTTCTTTTTTAGCGGCTTTCTCTTCCAAAGCAACATCCATTTTCTCGATTTCTGCAATCTCCGAACCTACATCCGGTAGAATGAAGAAGCTTGGATCCTCACCTGTAGCCGTGATCAGTTCAATACCTTTCTCCGTAAGTTCTACTTGGTTGTTTTTCTCATCGATTACAAAGAACAATTCCGCATCAGCTTTAGGCATCTGGCGGTTCTGCTCTTGCATATAGTAGTTCTCTACCTTCTGCAATACCTGACGGTGATTACTTTCGGATAGGAATTTGATCAACGCTTTGTTCTTTGGCAAACCACGGTAAGCACGTAATAAAGCTAAACCACCTTTCTCCACATCCGTATCTCCAGCTGCAATCGCTTTCTTCGCTTCGTTCAATACTGTGTTGATGTATGCTTTCTGTGCATTTACCAAACGTTCGATCCTTGGTTTCAACTGATGGAATTCATGTTGGTCGCCCATTGGGATAGGACCAGAAATGATCAAAGGCGTACGCGCGTCATCGATCAATACCGAATCCACCTCATCGATCATCGCAAAGTGCAATTTACGTTGAACCATGGCTTCTTTCGTATTGGTCATGTTATCACGTAGATAATCGAAACCAAATTCGTTGTTCGTACCATAAACGATATCGCTTAGGTAGGCTTGACGACGTTGTGGGGAGTTCGGTTGGTGCTTGTCGATACAATCCACACTCATTCCGTGGAATTCAAAGATTGGTCCGTTCCACTCCGAGTCACGACGTGCCAAGTAATCATTCACCGTTACGATGTGGATACCTTGACCAGCCAATGCATTCAAATAGGTTGGTAGTGTTCCTACCAAGGTTTTACCCTCACCCGTAGACATCTCCGCGATCTTTCCTTGGTGCAACACAATACCACCGATCAACTGTACGTCGTAGTGGATCATGTTCCAGGTTACCTCGGTTCCTGCCGCTAACCAAGAGTTCTGCCAAACAGCTTTATCGCCATTGATGGTCACGTTCGGTTTGCGGGCAGCAATTTCTCTATCAAAATCAGAAGCCGTAACTTCGATTGCCTTGTTTACGGTAAAACGGCGAGCCGTATCCTTAACAACAGCAAAAGCTTCAGGCAATATCTCTAACAATACTTCCTCAAGCTTTTTATCACGGTCTTTTGTTAATTTATCGATCTTATCGTATATGGAAGTTTTTTCTTCCATATCCTCTGTCGAGTCTGCATTCTTTTTTAAATCTGCGATTTCATTATCTATGTCTTGCAAGTAAGCGCTGATTCTATTTTTAAAATCTTGAGTTTTCGCACGAAGCTCATCATGTGATAAGCCAGCCAATTTCTCATACTCTTCCTTGATTTTATTTACTAAAGGCATGATAGCCTTGATATCTCGCTCAGACTTACTACCGAATAATTTACTTAAAAACTTTAACATAATTTTTTATTTCTGTAATCGCTTGTACAATAATGACTCCAAACAAAAGATGCAGACATTTTGACACTAATCGGGCAAATTTAGTTATTAAGGTTGATAACTAACAAAACCCAAAACCTTTTTTATCAATTATTTTACTAAAAATATACTTTTAGTGCTCGAAGGAATTAAATTGTTGGCCCTAGCCTGTTCAAACAATTCAATTACAGCTTTTTTACCCTCTTCTCCAAGATCCTCTGAATATTTGTTCACATACAGTTCGATGTGCTTGTACATCACGGCTTCATCCATTTCCTGCGCATGAGAACGGATATAGTCAATCCCTGATTTGGGGTTGGCAAATGCAAAAGCCACACTTTCCCTTAATAACCGATTCACCTGGAGCTTTACCTCCTCAGGCAATGATCTTTTGATCACAATACCTCCCAATGGAATCGGGGAGCCAGTTGTTTTCTCCCAATAATCGCCAAGATCCTGGATTTTGTACAGCCCACGATCCATATAAGTGAACCTATTTTCGTGTATGATCAGGCCAATATCGATAGAACCATCCAGAACAGATTTTTCAATATCCGAAAAAACCATTTCCTGCTTATTGGTCAGCTCCGGATAGGCCAATCCTAATAAGAAATTGGCTGTAGTATATTTTCCAGGAATGCCCACTTTCAGCCCAAGAAAGTGTTCTGGAAGAGGTTTGCCGGCATAAGCACGCAGCTCTTCGGCCAAAGCAGGATCCTTGCTGATCAACAAAGGTCCAACACCAAAGCCTAAAGCACTTCCCGCGTCCAAAAGTTCATAATCCTCTGTGGCATAAGCAAATGCATGGTAGCTCAACTTGGTGATATCCAACTCTCCACGGAAAGCCTTTTCATTCAAGGTCTCCACATCATGATATTCCACGTGAAACGACAGATCATCACAAGCTATCTTATTGTGGATCAACGCATCAAATATAAACGTATCATTCGGACAGGGTGAAAACCCTAATGTTAATTCCATATTCTTCATCTTTTTCCGTTGGAATGAACAAGGTTTTGCTGAAGACCATCAGCAACATGCCTAGAAAGGTAGCCAACACAAAACCGTTTCCAACTTTATCCAATCCTTTTTTATAGCAAACATAACAGCTCATCAGGTTGATGGCTCCCGCAATAACATACAATCCTGTTGGCTTATCGGGGAAAAGCTGCATCTGAACATCCGTATGCTTGGTCAGAAAAAAGGCCAAGACCGGAAAAATTAAGCCCAGCACAAAGCCGATCAATAAATTATTCTTCATCTATTTAATATCAAAACTCCATGAATTCAACTCCGGAATCACATGGTGTGCCGTCATATCAAATTGCGTAGGAACGATCGAAACAAAACCATTGTTGATGGCATAAGCATCGGTATCTTCGCCTCGATCCTGTAGATCAAACTTACCCGTCATCCAGAAATATTCCCTTTGGTAAGGGTCTAGGCGCTCATCAAACTCCTCAAACCACTTGGCATTTGCTTGCCGACATACTTTTATGCCCTTTATTTCCTTTTTCACATTAGGGAAATTCACGTTCAGTAGACTGTTTTTAGGGAGTCCATGTTCCAAAACCTGCATCGCTATTGCTTTTACGTAAGGTCTTGTATGGGAAAAATCGGCATTGTAGGCGAAATCATCTAGCGAATAGCCAACCGATGGAATCCCTTCTATTGCCCCCTCTACCGCAGCAGACATCGTTCCGGAATAAAGAACATTGATGGAATAGTTAAGCCCATGGTTGATTCCCGATACACATAGGTCAGGTTTTTTTCCCTTGAATATCTTGTTAACAGCAAGTTTAACACAGTCTACAGGTGTACCGGAGCATTTATACATTTCTACTCCAGGATATAGGTCGATTTTATCCAATCGAAGCGGCTTGCCAATGGTAATGGCATGTCCCATTCCCGATTGTGGGCTATCAGGCGCCACAACCACCACTTCTCCCAATTCCTGCATCACTTCCAATAGCACCTTGATGCCAGGAGCCGTGATGCCATCATCGTTAACTACCAAGATGGTAGGTTTCTTTTTTGTCATATGCGAAGTTAAGAAAAAAACAAAAGGTTGATTCCTTCCGAAATCAACCTTATATTAAATTACTAATATTTTTAAGAATACAATCCCTTCTTATCAATAAAATCAATCACCGCATCCGGCGTATAAAACTTAATCGATTTTTTCTCCTTAATCGCCTGCCTCAAAAAAGTAGATGACAGTTCCATGACAGGTGTTTCGGTCATTGTGACAGATGCATGGCTCTTCAATGCACCACCATCATAACCCGGCCTTGGATAAACAATAATTTTATAATCCCTCAAGATCACTTCGGCATTCTTCCATTTATGGAATCCCTGTAGGTTATCCTCACCCATGATCAACACAAACTCCTTCGTCGGAAATTTCTCCGCTAAATGAACCAAGGTATCAATCGTATAGGAAGGTTGAGGCAAATGGAACTCAATATCACTCGCTTTCAGGTTATCCGCGCCTTCAATGGCCAGATTTACCATTTCCAAACGATCATAGATATTCCCTAAGCTCTTTTTATCCTTGAAAGGGTTCTGTGGCGAGACCACAAACCAAACCTCATCCAAAGAAGTATAATTCGCCATATAGTTGGCAATGATCAGATGCCCAATATGAATGGGGTTGAATGAACCAAAAAACAATCCAACCTTATTTGCCATACTTATGAATTAATGAAATCCAACACCAATCGCTCGGCCTCCGCACAAGCGGTCTCCAGATCATTGTTCTGCAAGATCACATCAAATTTATCCGCATAGGACAACTCCAATTCCGCTTTCGCAAAACGTTCCTGCAGCTTTTCCTCCGAATCCGTCCCTCTGCCCTTCAAACGCTCTTTCAAGACCTCCAAGGAAGGTGGATTCACAAATATCGACAATGCCTGATCCGGGAATTTAGACTTCAAGCGCAAACCACCCACTACATCGATATCAAAAATAACATGTTTCCCAGCATCCCAAATTCGCTCAACTTCAGAACGTAGAGTGCCGTAAAATGTGCCCGAATAAACTTCCTCAAATTCAATGAACTCATGCTTCGCTACCTTATGCAAGAAATCATCGGTAGAGATGAAGTAATAATCCACCCCATTTTCTTCCTGCCCACGAGGTGCTCTCGTACTTGCCGAAATGGAAAATGAGATCTTATCGCCATGTTTTTCCAGTAATCTTTTTACGATAGTGGTTTTTCCTGCGCCAGAAGGGGCAGAGAATATCAATAGCTTCCCGCTCATGCTATAAAACGTTTAATAATTGTTCTTTGATTTTTTCCAGCTCATCCTTCATCTTTACCACGATCTGCTGGATCTGCGCATTATTCGCTTTTGAACCCAAGGTATTGATCTCACGGCCCATTTCCTGCGAAATAAACCCTAATTTTTTACCATTGGAATCATTGGAATTCAAGGCTTGGATAAAATAGTTGCAATGGCTGCGCAGCCTTACTTTTTCTTCCGTAATATCCAGTTTTTCGATGTAAAATACCAATTCCTGCTCGAAACGGTTCATATCCACATTTTCTTTCCCAACCGCTTCTTCCATATATTGGTTGATGCGTTCGCGAATCAATGGGATACGGCTTCCTTCAACGGATTCAACTTCGGTCAGGTGAGATAAAATCAATTCCACACGATGCGCCAAGTCTACTTTAAGCACAACACCTTCGTCTTCACGGAAATTATTGAATTGTTTTACGGCAGCATGGAAAGCTGTTACCAGCACTTTTCCCTCTTCCTCATCCACCTCATCGTTGTTGCTGATCACCTCCGGCATATTCAAGGCAAGTTCAAACATGTTCGCTTTGCTATCGCCCAATTGAAAAGCGATCTGCTGTAATTGTTGGTAATATTCTTTGAGTAAATCGGCATTGATGCTAGCTGCCTTGGCGGTTTGGTCTACATATTCAGTAGAAACACTGATGTTCACTTTTCCGCGTTCGATCAATTTGCTGCATTCCCCACGAAGGAATAGTTCCTTGTCGGAAACCGCTTTCGGTAAACGCAGATTAAGCTCTAAAAATTTAGAATTTAGCGATTTTATTTCTACGGTATATTTTACAGAACCATTCTCAGCGGTTCCCATACCATAACCTGTCATCGATTTTATCATATGCAAAGGTATAAAATCTTAGCCTAAAGTTTTTTCTTAATTACCAATCATGTTTGGCGATCAGTACCACCATATAGGTTTTATAGGTAGACCCTTTCGGAACGCGGACAAAACCTATCCCGATATCCTTCAAAGATCCATACCAATCCGTCATGCCCAACACATGTTTTCTATGCATGAAACCCGGAGACCCTCTACCGATAATAAAAGACTTGATCACATCTACGGCCGTTTCATGATTGGCCCCAATAGACTCAAAACTATTATCCCGCCGCTTCTTCAACCAATCCGGATTCAGGCTGTAGCCTCCTTGATGAATATGGTAGTTCGGGCCATAACCATCCGGATCCACATGGTCAAAATAATTCCGCTTGGCCATATCGTATGCCCTAGCCTCCGCCACTTTTGCCAATCGATCGTTCCAGACCAACCTCGTCCGAGTCACGTTCTTTAATCTGGATATTCCCAAATCCCTTGCATACCGGTCCGGATTACTTCGGAAATCATTCAGGTATTCAAAAGCCTTCTTCGCTTCCCGACGGTCGGTCTTAATGGATTTCTGGGCAAAAATAGGGTTCACCCACAATAGGAGTGCAAGTAAAACGAATCGCATAGGCATGTATTTTCTATAAAGACTGTTTTGCAAACGAAGCGTTTAATTCAAAAAGGAATTAGGAAGCTGTTTTCTTATTCCAGAAGATCTCGATAATAGCCGGTAAGAGGGATATCAGGATGATCAACAGGACAACAATGGAAAAATTATTCTTCACCAGTGGAATCTGACCGAAAAAATATCCTCCAATAAGAAATAGAGATACCCATAATATACCGCCCACAATATTGTATAGCCCAAATTTGCGATAAGGCATCCTGACTATACCTGCCACAAACGGAGCGAATGTGCGCACGATCGGAACAAAACGGGCATAGATAATGGTTTCCAGACCATACTTCTCATAAAATTGCTGCGTTTTCTCCAAATAAGCGGGTTTAAATATTTTAGAGCCCGGCTTGAACACCCGGCTTCCAAAATGCTTCCCTATTTCATAGTTCACAAAATCCCCTAAAATGGCTGCGAATATCAACAGCAGGATCATGATCCCTAAACTCAGGTTGGTCTCCGGTTTTGCGATCAAAGCGCCCATCGCAAATAGAACGGAATCTCCCGGTAAAAATGGTGTCACCACCAGACCCGTTTCTGCAAATATGATCAGGAATAAAATAAGATAGGTCCAAGCCTGATATTCTTGTGTGATTTGGATCAGGTGTTTATCGATATGAAGAATAAAATCAATGAGGGCAGATATGAATTCCATAATAGTAAAAAGTAGTATTACCTACACAACAATTGCACCAATTACCAAGCCATTAAAACAAAAAAGGAAGCTTATTGAGCTTCCTTCTTTTTTCCATATTTTTCCTTTACCACCTCAATGATCGGAGGCAGCATGGATAAGAATATAATAGCAAATATCACGATGGTAAAGTTGTCTTTAATAATAGGCAATCCACCAAAGAAATAACCGATGAATAAAAAGGAGGTAACCCAAAGGATCGCTCCGATAACATTATAAGAGGCAAATTTCGCATAAGACATCGATCCTACTCCAGCCACAAATGGCGCAAAAGTTCGGATGATGGGCACAAAACGCGCATAAATGATCGTCTTGCCACCATATTTCTCATAGAATTTCTCCGTTTTCTCTAAATATTCCTTTTTCAGGAACTTATATTTTCCGCTGAAGGCTTTTGGACCAATGTATTTTCCAATATGATAATTGACCATATCTCCGATAATTCCCGCCACCATCAACAGTATCCACATCACAAATACATTCAGATCCGTTTCCGGTTTCGCAATGATGGCACCTGTTGCGAACAACAAGGAATCCCCAGGAAGGAATGGAGTAACCACCAATCCCGTTTCCGCAAAGATGATTAAAAATAGGATCAGGTAGGTCCAGGTCTGATAGTTGTTGACAATCTCCACCAAATGGTCATCAATGTGGAGAATAAAGTCAATAATCGCGTATATAAAATCCAAGGTCTTCTGCTAATTAAATATTGTTCAACATCACTGGCATCACCAACATCAAAATATCCTCATGCTCTTCCTTAACCGCTGGCACCAATAGCCCTGCACGGTTTGGCGTGCTCATTTCCAAAACAACTTCTTCGCAGGAAAGATTGTTCAACATCTCCACCAAGAATTTCGCATTGAATCCGATCTCCATGTCTTCACCCTCAAATTGGCAGCTTAAACGCTCGTGGGCTTCATTCGAAAAGTCCAGATCCTCTGCAGAGATATGCAATTCACTGCCATTGATCTTCAAACGAACCTGATGCGTGGTTTTGTTCGCAAAAATCACCACACGACGAAGGGTATTCAGGAACAAAGAACGATCTACGGTCAATTTATTAGGGTTCAAACGAGGAATTACCGCTTCGTAATCCGGATAACGCTCATCGATCAAACGACAGATCAGGTTGATATTTCCGAACTGAAAGAAAGCATTCGTATTGTTATATTCAATAGAAACATTCACATCATCAGCTGGTAAAGATGATTTCAATAGCGAAAGGGCTTTCTTTGGAAGGATAATGGAAGTCGCTTTTTCTGCCGTAACATCTGTACGACGGTATCTCACCAATTTATGCGCATCCGTTGCCACGAAGGTAGTCGATTGTTCAGCCAATTGAACCAGAACACCCGACATCGCAGGACGCAATTCATCATTACTTACCGCAAAAATGGTTTTATTGATGGCCTCCAATAAAGTTCCCGCTGGAATATTTACCGTAGAAATATTGTCTACCACAGGAATTTTTGGAAAATCATCCGCATTTTCTCCACTCAATTTATATTTACCATCTCCAGCAGAGATCTCAATCGCCAAGGTATTGGTATCCACCGAAAAAGCGACCGGCTGATCCGGTAGGGTTTTTAAAGTCTCGATCAAGATTTTGGAAGGCATCGCCACGCGACCTTCTTCTTTCGCCTCGATCTGAAGATTCGTAACCATACTGGTTTGTAGATCCGTAGCCGAAATCGTCAGGATATTGTCTTTTATTTCAAATAGGAAATTCTCCAGAATCGGTAATACGGTGCTTGAACTGGAAGCCCCACTAATAGCTTGTAATTGTTTGAGTAATATAGAGGTGGATACAATAAATCTCATTTCTGTTTTAATAGATTTTTATATGCAATAATACGTAAAAGAATCTAAATAATTACAATCCTAATTCGATATAAGAGGGACATTCTTAAAAAGCAACGGGTTTAAATTTGTACATTTGTGCAATCAGGTATGCAGTTGGAGAAAATAATAGGACATGATGCACTAAAGCAACAATTGATCGCGACGGTTCAGGAGAATCGAGTGAGTCATGCGCAGTTATTTTTAGGCCCCGAAGGTTCCGGTGCACTCCCTCTTGCCGTGGCCTATGCCCAATATATCAATTGCGAAAACAGATCCGCATCTGATAGCTGTGGTACATGTGCCTCCTGCTTGAAATATGAAAAACTGATCCATCCGGATCTTCACTTTTCTTATCCATTCTTTGCTAAAAAATCCGAAGAAACCGCTAGCACCTATATGGAAGATTGGCGTGCAGCTTTTCTGGCGAACCCTTATATGGGGCTTAGCTACTGGAGGAACCAATTGGAAGCCGAGAACAAACAGGCGAACATCAATATTGCGGAAGCCCATTCCATCATCAAAAAATTAAGCCTTAAGTCTTTTGAGGCCGAATATAAGGTCTTGGTCATGTGGCTGCCCGAATACTTGGATACCCAGGGAAATGCACTCTTAAAACTTATCGAGGAACCACCAGAAAAGACCTTGTTCTTGTTGGTGGCAGAAAACCAAGATAAGATTTTGAATACCATTATCTCCAGGACGCAATTGGTCAAAGTGAACAAATTGCCCCAAGAGGATATCGCGGAATACCTGATCAACGAAAAAAGGATTGACCCATCACGGGCGAACGAGATCGCTTTTATTGCTGATGGGAACATGCAATCCGCTTTCGAACAATTGCACGAGGAAGACAATACCAATTTCGATCTATTGATCCGATGGTTCAGGTTTATCGTAACGGATTCCGGATTGAACATCATCCAGATCTGTGAGGAAGAGATCAGTAAATTGGGCCGTGAGAACCAAAAATTGTTCTTAGTGTATAGCATTAATGTCCTAAGGCAGATCGTGCTTTTAAACCAAGGAATGCCCAATCTGGTCTTTTTAAAGGATGCCGAATTGGAATTTGTACAGAAGTTCAGCGAGATCAGCAGCTTGGAAAAACTGGAAGCAGCTATCGAAATGCTGGAAAAAACACATTATTCTGTGGAAAGAAATGCAAATCCTAAAATATTATTTTTAGATTTATCTTTGCAGTTAGTTTTATTATTTAAATACAATACGTTCCCCCAGGGGACTCAATATATATAAAATACAAAATATGGGATGTGGCAGTTGCTCATCCGGTGGTGGTTGCGGAAGCAGCAGTAAATTAGGTACAGTACCTGCAGGTTGTAATAACAACGGTACTTGTATGACCAGCGGATGTAATAAATTAGATATATACGATTGGTTGGTCGATATGGACCTTCCTTCCAACTATAAACCGTTTGATATTGTTGAAGTTCGCTTTAAAGGCTCTAGAAAGGAGTTTTATGTGAATTCAGATAATCTCTACTTAGAAATGGGCGAAATGGTCGCCGTAGAACCCAATACCGGGGGATACGACATTGGCCATGTGGCCTCAACCGGCGAGTTGGTAAGGCTTCAATTGAAGAAAAACAACGTAAAACCAGAAGATGTCGTGAAGAAAGTTTACCGAAAGGTAAATGAGAACGATATTGCTAAGTATAACCTGGCGAAAGATCTGGAATGGGAAACCATGCACCGTGCGCGAAATTTAGCGCTGGAACTGGGTTTATCCATGAAGATTTCAGATGTGGATTACCAAGGTGATAAGACAAAGGCAACCTTCTACTATACCGCAGAAGGTCGTGTCGATTTCCGCGAACTTATCAAAAGAATGGCCGAAGCGTTTCGGATCCGTATCGAGATGCGACAGATTGGTATGCGCCAGGAAGCCAGCCGCCTTGGTGGTATTGGATCTTGTGGGCGCGAGCTTTGTTGTTCAACCTGGCTAACGGATTTCAAGACCGTTTCTACAGCGGCAGCAAGGTACCAGAACCTTTCGTTGAACACCTTGAAGCTTGCCGGACAATGTGGTAAACTGAAATGTTGTTTGAACTATGAGTTGGATAGCTATATGGATGCCCTGAAGGATATCCCGAACAATGTAGACCGTATTGAAACGGTAGCTGGTGTGGCCTACCTACAAAAAACCGATATCTTCAAGAAAACCATGTGGTTCTCTTATCCGCATGCGGAAAGTTGGATTCCACTTCCTGTAGATCGGGTGAAGGAAATCGCCGAAATCAATGCTCAGGGTCGGAAAGCACCAGAATTGATCAATACCGAAAAGGTAGAAGAGCCTAAGGCAGCTGCGCCAGATTACGAAAATGTGGTCGGCCAGGATAGTCTTACCCGTTTGGATGATAAAAACCGTAGGAAGAAGAAAAAGAAACCTAAAAAGAAACCTACTGGTGAAAATGCGCAGGCCGGTCAAAGACAGGGTCAGGGTCAGGGTCAGCAGGATAATGCACAGCGCCAGCGACCGGATCAGCGAGCGCAACAAAATCAGCGTAGGAGAAATGATGGTCCTAAGGAGGTAAATCCGAAGGAAGGTCCTAAAGATTCGAATACGAAGGAAGGGAATCCTTCTGCGGAAAATGCTAATAAACCGCGTAGAAGACCGAACAATCGGAACAGAAAACCGAACAATAATAAAAACCAGGACGGGAATAAGGAAGGTTAATTCCATTGAAGATGAAAGCAGTATTCATGCTCTTTATTACGATGATTTTCCTTGCTTCCTGCCAGGAAAATGTTCCTTTCTATGAAAAAAACACAGTAATTCCCAACGTCAGTTGGGATTACAATTTTAAACCCGCCTATACCGTGCAGATAACGGATAAGGATGCCCAATACGATGTTTACATCAATTTGAGGCATGCGGTGTCCTATCCCTTTTCCAACATTTATGTATTTTTACATGAAGAAGGACCGGGGATGGCCAATAAGTCCACCCGGTATGAATTCAGTTTGGCGGAGCCAGATGGCCGCTGGATAGGTAAATCCGCCGGCAATCTCTATGAACAGACCAAACTGTTAAAAGAAGGTCTTTCCTTTCCGGATACCGGAAAATATAGTTTTTCTTTTGAACAGAACATGGCAGAGAACCCCCTTCGAGGTGTCAACGATGTGGGGATCAAGCTCATAAAAAGATAATTATGCAATTGCTAAGGTGGTTATTATTTCCGGTTACCATCCTATATACCCTCATAATTTGGCTCCGAAACAAATTATATGACCTTGGTATTTTCAAAACCAGGGAATTTGCTGTTAGGAGCATCGTCGTCGGCAATTTAGCGATTGGTGGCGCTGGAAAAAGCCCCCTCACCCAATACCTGATCCAATACTTTAGCGATAAATACAAAATGGCCACCCTAAGCCGCGGATATGGCCGAAAAACCAAAGGTTTCCGTTTGGTTGGCCCAGATGATCATGTGGCTATGGTAGGGGATGAGCCCCTGCAGTTTAAAAAGAATTTCCCGGCTATTACGGTAGCCGTAGATGAAAATAGGGCCGAAGGCATCGAAAAGTTGCAAAGGAACCATGACCTGATTATTCTGGATGATGCCTACCAGCATCGAAAGATAACCGCGAAATGCAATATCCTATTGTTCGACTTTCATTCCATTCTTAATCCGATCATCCTATTGCCTACAGGAAACTTCAGGGATACCTTCAACCAAACTAAGAGGGCGGATGTGGTATTGATCAGCAAATGTCCTGAACAGGTTTCCCAAGAGCAGAAATTGCGGATCGAAAAAAAGATCAGGCGATATAGTAATGCGCCGATCTATTATTCCAAATTGCAATACCTGGAACCTGTATGGCTTTCCAATCCTTTAGAAAAACCCTTTTCATTGCAGGATGTGGATATCCTCCTTATAACCGGCATTGCGAATCCAAAACCTTTATTGGAAGAGCTTTCCAATTCATCCAAAAAACGTGTGCATATGGTCTTTAAGGATCACCATGATTTTAAGGACCAGGATTACAAGGAAATCATCCGGCAATATAAAGGCCTAGATTCCAACAATAAGATCATCCTGACCACGGAAAAGGATGCCCAGCGGCTTGATCTGTTGAAGCTTTCCTTCCTACCTATTTATTACCTTCCAATCACTTTTCAGATCGATAAGGAGACTGAATTCCTTCAATTATTGGAAAAGACTGTTAATGAACCTTAACAGAGGTTAAAAACGGCTAAATATTAGATACTTACGGAAATATTTTATCAAATTTATAGCACAATAAAATTGATATCATATGAAAAAGTTAATATTATCAGCTGCATTATTATGTGCTGCCGTAACATTCAGTCAAGCACAGGATCGTCCGCAACGCGAAGGAATGCGTAATCCGGAAGATATGGCCAAAAGACAAGTTGAACGCCTGGATAAAGAATTAAAACTTACCACTGTTCTAAAAGATTCCTTAAATAAATGGTTTTTGGCAAGTGGTAAAAAACAGCAAGAGCTATTCAAAGATGAAAAAGAAAGCAGAGAAGTAAAAATGGAAAAGTGGAAGGCAATGCGTGAGGATCAACAAAAGAAAATCAAGGCCATTTTGACTCCTGAACAACGTACTAAATATGAGGAAATGGCTAAAAACCGCCCAGAACAAAGACAACGTAGAGTACAGAACTAAAACTACCTATAAAATAAACAGCAAAAGCCTTCCAAAATTTGGAAGGCTTTTTTTGTGGTTAAATGGGCTGCTATAGGATTCTATTTTTTATGGTTGGCTTCGGTGTAAAAGCATACTGAAAGTAACCTAAAAGTAACTAAAATGTATGCTAGACATACTACCACACTACTTTAACCATGCTTTATCCCTACTTAAAGCACGATTCTAACCTTAAATCAAACATATATTGAAGTGCTAGCTTAGACAGTACATGGAGAAAATGGATAATTAACGATAAGATTAATTGTTGTGTCTTCAGTTTTTTAAACTTATCCTACAATATTGCCTTTAGAGGTAATTAAAGGGGCTTTTTAGCTAATTTATATCCTATTGTTCGTAAATATTACTTGTTAAGAAATGTTAAAAAGTAACAAACCTGATACAAATAAACAATAAAGTGGTGGGTTTGGCTGTTATTATTGTACAAAAACGGAGTAAATAATTAGACGTTAAACAAAAAAATTAAATCATGAAAAAGTTATTTTTAGCAGTATCCGCAGTATTATTCTCATTAACTCTGACCTTTGCACAGGATGTAAACCCTGAAGAAAAAGCAAAACAAACTGTCACTGAATGGACTTCAACCCTGAAATTGACAGAAGAACAACAAGCTTCAGTTTATAACATTGTATTGGAGCACAAAAAAGCAAAATTAGCTATTAAAGCAGATACTGCACAAGCAGAAGATGCTAAGCAAACCCAAATCGCTGCATTGACAGCTGATATGGATAAAAAAGTAAGTGAATTGTTGACTGATGAGCAAAAACCTCTTTATGCTAAGATTGTAGAGGAACGTGCAGCGAAAAAATCAGAAAAAATGCAAGAACCGGTTGTTCAACCTAAAGAAGAACAAAAGGAAGAGCAACAAGGTCAGGAGCAACAACAAGAACAAAATGAACAGCAAGAACAACAACAAGAACAAAAATAATAACCTCTTGACTGATTGACTATAGAAATAGATAATTTATAGACTATTATTCATGTTTCATAAAGAAAGGTCCTTCAAATTTGAAGGACCTTTCTCCGTGATAGGGAGGAGTTTTTTGTGATAGGGGGACTTTTCGAAACTTTCCCCGTCATTGGGAAACTTTGTCCGTCATTGCGAGGAGGTACGACGAAGCAATCTTTACACTAATCGAAAGATTGCTTCGTTCCTCGCAATGACGTAAGCTCGCGATGACGTAGGCTCCCAATGATGCATACACCTCCCAATGTAGTAGTATAAAAAAAAGTCCTTCATTACTGAAGGACTTTCAAGTCTTTATTCTCTTACCTAAGAAGCTTTCAGCTTCTTCTGTATATCCTGAACATACGTCTTAAATTTCTTATCCGTCTCAATCAAATCCTCTACCGTCTGACAAGCATAAATCACCGTAGAATGATCCCTTCCACCAAAGAAATTACCAATACTCTTCAAGGATGATTTCGTATGGTTCTTCGCCAGGTACATGGAAATCTGTCTTGCCTGTACAATCTCCCTCTTCCTTACCTTCGATTTCACCATTTCCACAGGAACCTCAAAATATTCACAAACCAACTTCTGGATATACTCCATAGAAATCTCCTTATGCGTATTCTTCACAAAGTTCTTCAACATTGATTTGGCAAGATTCAAATCAATCTCCCGTTTATTCAATGTAGATTGCGCCAGTAAAGAAACCATAGCACCTTCCAATTCCCTTACACTATTATCAATCTGATTCGCCACATATTCCACCACATTCTCCGGCAATTCAATACCATCCGAATACATTTTCTTTTTCAAGATCGCCATTCTGGTCTCCAAATCTGGAACCTGAATATCGGCGGATAATCCCCATTTAAAACGGCTCAATAAACGCTCCTCTAATCCGGATAGATCTTTAGGTGCTTTATCTGATGTTAAAATGATCTGTTTTCCAGTTTGGTGTAGGTGATTGAATATATGGAAGAAAATATCCTGTGTCTTTTCCTTACCTGCAAAATTGTGCACATCATCCATAATGATCACATCCATCGCTTGATAGAAGTTCACAAAATCGTTGATAGTATTGTTCTTCAGGGAATCCACAAATTGTTGACAGAATTTCTCACAAGATACATAGATAACCAATTTGTCCGGTAAATTACGTTTGATCTCATTACCAATAGCCTGAGCCAGGTGGGTTTTTCCCAATCCTACATCACCATAGACCATCAGTGGGTTGAAAGAAGTACCTCCAGGCTTGTTTGCTACCGCAAAACCGGCAGAACGCGCCAAACGGTTACACTCACCTTCAATAAAATTATCAAATGTATAGTTTTGGTTTAATTGTGGATCCACATGCATCTTCTTCAACCCCGGGAATACAAATGGATTCTTGAAATCCTTATTGATCGCTACAGGGATTGGAATAGATTGTTTCTTTCCTTCCGCACCATTTCCATTAGAAGGCATGTTCGTGGTATAAGGTGTGTTGGCAGAAGATTTCTCCACCACAATATTATACTCCAAACGACCTTGCTCTCCTAAGAACTTTTTAACTGTTTTTCTGAGGATACCAACATAATGCTCTTCCAACCACTCGTAGAAAAACAAACTTGGTACTTGAATAGTTAAAACGTTTCCTTCAAGACGTACAGCTTTAACGGGCTCGAACCATGTTTTAAAACTTTGCGTTGGAATGTTATCTTTTATGACTGAAAGACAATTTTCCCAAACACTTGTACACGTTTTTTCCATTCTGTTTTTGTTAATAACTTGATAACCAATATTTGACAAAAATCTTGTTTATAACTTTTGCCTACAACGAATATGACAAAAAAATTTGAGCTAAAAAATTAAAAAATCAAAAAAACAAGATATCACTGTTATTCAATGAATTATAAGCATTTTTTAGCAATTTTCCCCTTAAAATGTTAAGCAAAATTATTTTATTAACATATTGAATTCCGATAAGAAATTTTTTACATTATAGATGAAAATTTAAGGCTGTAGATTTAGATTGTGGAAAACTTTTAACTTAAAAAAGGGGTACCAATGGCACCCCTTTCCTATATTTTCTAATTCTTTGAATAACCGCTTATTCTTAAGCAATTATCCGACCAAACTTTCTGTTTTTATTCCTTTTGTCATTTTACGAACCTGCAATTCAATACCTGTGGCATCATAACCACAAATCTGCCATAGCTCGGCTTGCTCTCCATGCTCCACAATACCATCCGGGATACCCAAACGTACTACTTCGGCCTGGTAATGATGATCTACCATGAACTCCAGAATCGCCGATCCGATACCGCCCGGTAAACAACCGTCCTCTACCGTAATCACCTTTTTATATTTCTTGAATACTTCGTGCAATAATTCCTCGTCCAACGGTTTGGCAAAACGCATATCGTAATGCGCAGGATGTATACCGTCCTCTCTTAATCTTACTATGGCTTTGCAGGCCTCATTTCCGATACTTCCGAAACTCAGGATAGCAATCTCCTCACCATCGCATATTTTACGGCCCTTACCAACTTCAATTTCTTTGAAAGGAAGTTTCCAGTCGGGCATCACCCCATTACCTCTAGGATAACGGATGGTAAATGGTCCTTTATCCGGCAATTGTGCAGTGTACATTAAATTACGTAGTTCTTCTTCATTCATCGGCGAAGAAACTACCATATTAGGTATACAACGCATATAAGCAATGTCATAAGCGCCATGATGGGTTGGACCATCAGCGCCTACCAATCCGGCACGATCCAAACAGAAGATTACATTCAGGTTCTGTAAGGCCACATCATGGATCACCTGATCAAATGCCCTCTGCATAAAGGAGGAATAGATATTACAGAAAGGTACCAAGCCCTGGGCAGCAAGACCCGCACTGAACGTAACGGCATGTTGTTCTGCAATACCGACATCAAAGGCCCTTTCCGGCATCGCCTTCATCATGATGTTCATCGATGAACCGGAAGGCATTGCTGGGGTAATACCCATGATCTTATCATTTTTCTCCGCCAATTCAACCAAGGTATGTCCAAAAACATCCTGATATTTTGGTGGCTGTGGCTTATCACTAACCGATTTCTTGATCTCACCGGTGATCTTATCGAATAGACCTGGTGCATGCCACTTGGTCTGATCTTTTTCAGCCAAGGCATAGCCCTTTCCTTTCACCGTAACAACGTGTAAAAGTTTAGGTCCATTGATATGTTTCAAATCCTCAATGGTTTTGACCAATTTATTCACATCATGTCCATCAACTGGACCGAAATACCTGAAATTTAATGATTCGAACAGGTTGGAGTTCTTCAATAAGGTGCCTTTGATGCTCAGCTCGAGCTTTTTCGCCCAACCATAGGCATTTGGACCGTTCTTAGAGATCTTCGCTAATACAGCTACCAGATCGTCCCGAAAACGATTATAGCTCTTAGAAGTGGTAATACTGGTCAGGTATTCCTTCATTGCCCCAACATTGGGGTCGATCGACATGCAGTTGTCGTTCAGAATAACCAACAGGTTGGATTTTTCGATTCCGGCATGGTTTAATGCTTCGAAGGCCATACCGCCGGTCAATGCACCATCTCCAATGATGGCCACATGTTGGCGATCTGTCTCTCCTTTATACGCCGAAGCAACCGCCATTCCTAAAGCAGCAGAAATGGAAGTGGAAGAGTGGCCAACACCAAAAGCATCGTATTCACTCTCGCTACGTTTCGGAAAACCAGAGAGACCACCCAATATACGGTTGGTATGAAAATTATCCCTTCTACCGGTTAATATTTTGTGACCATAAGCCTGGTGGCCTACGTCAAAAAGTACCTGATCATAGGGCGTATTTAGGGCATAATGCAATGCTACGGTCAACTCCACAACACCTAAACTCGCCGCAAAATGTCCGCCATTTACGGATACAATATCTATAATATATTGCCTTAACTCTTTACAAACCTCTTCTAAATCAGACTCTTTAAACTGCCTAAGATCAGAAGGGTATTGAATTTTCTGTAATAGCGGTCCTGCTTCTACCTGCATAACGTGAAAATTTTCGAAATAAGTTACAAAGTAACAATTAATTCCATTAACATACGGTATATATATACAATTTTATAATCCTGTTTGTTTTCTTAATTTTGATGCCAATTCATGGATACGACAAACTACGAGATCAAACTGGAACAATTTGAAGGTCCTTTCGACCTGTTGTTATTCTTCATCGAACGCGATGAACTGGATATCCATGAAATCCCCATATCAAAAATTACGGACGATTTCCTGGAATATATCCAGCATATGCAGTCCCTGAACATTGAATTGGCTTCCGAATTTATTTTTGTGGCTTCTACCCTAATGCGTATCAAGGCCAAAATGCTCCTTCCAAGACCGGATCTCGATGAAAATGAGAATGAAATCGATCTTAAAAAGGAATTGGTGCAGAAGCTTTTGCTCTATAAACAGTTCAAAGAAGTCTGTGAGGAGCTAAAAATCATGGAAGAGAATCGCACGAAACTTTATGAACGGGGAAATACGGCTTTCGACCTTAAATTGGCCAATACCGGCATTCGTTCCATTGAAGAAGATCTGGCTTCCTTTGACCTGTACAAACTGATGTTGGTCTATGAACGCCTGATGTATACCTATTCGCACAAGATCCAAGAGGTAAAACATACCGTCATCAAATATCCTTATACCATTGAACAGCAGAAAAAAGCCATTGCTGAGCTCATTGACATCAACAATACCATGGATTTTTCTGCCCTAAAAGCAAATTCTGAAAATAAAGTTCAATTTGTCTATAATTTCCTAGCGGTTCTGGAAATGCTCCAACAAAAGATATTGGATATTCAGATCGGATTGGGCTATAATAATTTCTGGATAGAAAAACGCGTCTCCTAAGGTTTCTTGATTCCTGATTGGATCTGCTGCTTCACTTCTTCCCGATCTTTCAATTGCTCTAGGCAGGACAACAGATAATCGTATTGCTTCGCACTTTCCATATCGCGGATCGCCTTTAGCGCATCGGCTCCAGCCTGCATCGCAAAGGTACTTTTCTGCGCAAATGATGCAATAAATTCCTGTATTTCCTCATCGGATTTGATACCATCCAATATGCCGAATTCCATCGCCTTTTCACTTCCAAAAGCGTTAGGGTCAAGACATAGCTGCATGATCTTTTTTTCGGACATGACCCGTGATAGACTGGCCATAACCTGGAAAGGAAATATGCCAAACGATAGTTCTGGGAGTTTGAATTGCACTTCTTTTTTGGCAAAAACATAGGTACAGCCCAAAATATAGAGAAACCCTCCGGCGATCACATCACCATCCAAGATGGCAATGGAGGGTTTGTTGAATTGATCAAAAACCTCACCCAAGGATATATTTTTATTTTCAATAGCTGGATTCAATTGATCCAAGCTTCTGTCCTGATAGGTCTTCAGATCCATTCCAGCACAGAAAACAGGTCCTTTAGCCTGTAATACCAATAAATTGACCGTCGGATTTTGTTTTGCCTCTTCTAGCGCATAAGCCAACTCATTGACCATCGTAGGCGTAAAGGCATTGCGTTTGGCCTCTCTATCCAAGGTCAGGTAAAAGACATGGCCCTCAACTTTTGTGGAAATAAAATTATACTTCATTGTTTATCAAATCTTGGAATCCCTGCATCAATTTCGCTGCCTGCTCAAAGGTACCTTTCTGGAAACGATCGATCAATAATTCCGTCGGAATATTACCTACCAGGTCATCCTTGGCAAAAGGACATCCACCATATCCCAAAATAGCCCCTTCAAAACGTCTGCATCCCGCATCAAAGGCCGCATTGACCTTCAACAAGGCATTTTCTATGGCAGAATGTAGGTGTGCACTGAATGGAATTTCTTGAAATTCTTGTTTCAACTTCAGGAAAAGATCTTTTACTACCTCTGGTGTGGCTTCAGCAGTGGTATCCGCAATGGAGAAATTCTTCACTCCAGCATGCTTCAGCTTATTGACCCAATCCAATACCAGGTCGGTATCCCAATGATCTTGATAAGGATTACCAAAAGCCATCGATATATACACCACCAACTCCTGGTTCCCTTTGGAAGCCAATAAATCCTGTATACTTCTCACAGTATCAAAAGCCTGCGCTATCGTACTGTTCGTGTTGTTCCTTTGGAATGTTTCAGAAATAGAAAAGGGATAGCCTAAATAATCTATCCTTCCCAATTCTACGCCTCTTTCAGCTCCTTTATAGTTTGCAATAATGGCCAACAATTTCGTGTCAGAAGGGTTCAATCCTTCCAACACTTCTTGGGTATCCGCCATTTGAGGTACTGCTTTCGGAGATACGAGACTTCCAAAATCAATACAATCAAATAGCTTGCTTTCCAACAAGCTATTGATGTATGTTATCTTTTTTGAGGTAGGAATCTGCACCTTCATGCCTTGAATGGCATCTCGAGGACAGTCTACCAAACTAATGGATTGATTAAGCATCTTTCTTGATTTCTCTTGCAATCACCATCCGCTGAATGGAACTTGTTCCTTCACCAATGGTACATAATTTTGCATCCCTAAAATATTTCTCAGCCGGGAAATCCTTGGTAAAACCATATCCCCCCAATATCTGAACACCATCATTGGATACTTCAACAGCAACTTCAGAAGCAAAAAGTTTCGCCATAGCGCCTTCTTTTGTTACTTTTTTACCATGATCTTTCAGATAACCTGCCTGGCGGATCAATAATTCCGAAGCATTGATCTTGGTCGCCATATCCGCTAAATTAAAACCAACCGCTTGAAAATCAAAAATCTTAGTTTGGAACTGTTCTCTTTCATTGGCATATTTCAACGCGCATTCGTAGGCGCCACGGGCAATACCCAAGGATAAAGCAGCAATGGAAATACGACCTCCATCCAATAATTTCAAGGCCTGTACAAAACCATCCCCAATCTCACCGATCAACTGATCTTTGTGTATACGACAATCTTCGAAGAACAAACTACCGGTTTCTGAAGCACGCATGCCTAATTTATCCATTTTAGCTCCAGCAGAAAAACCTGGTGTTCCTTTTTCAACGATAAAAGCAGAAATTCCTTTTTTATCTCCTTTTTCACCGGTTCTCGCCATCACCACAGCCACATCACCTGATATAGCGTGGGTGATAAATGTTTTATCGCCATTCAATACGAAATAATCTCCATCAGCTACCGCTACGGTATTCATACCGCCTGCATCAGATCCAGATCCAGGTTCTGTTAATCCCCAAGCTCCTAGCCATTCTCCGCTAGCCAACTTCGGTAAATATTTCTTTTTCTGCTCTTCGTTCGCAAAACTTAAGATATGGTTTGTACAAAGGGAATTATGGGCAGCAACGGATAATCCGATCGATCCACAAACCTTAGATATTTCATCTAAAATCGTGATGTACTCCTGGTAACTAAGGCCTGAACCACCATATTGTTCAGGAACAATAATACCCATGAATCCATGCTCACCAAGCTTTTTGAATAAATCTTTAGGGAAAATCTGTGCCTCATCCCATTCCATCACATGGGGTTTAATGTAGGTGTTCGCAAAATTACGCGCACTTTCCTTTACCATTGACAATTGTTCGTCAGAATCAACGTAATGCATAATATTATTTTATTTTAGTTTATATTTGGGTTCTAATTATTTTTTACAAATATTATAAAAAACAAATTATATTTTATGATATTTAAAATAATTTAACGCTATAAACCTTTATATTTTATATAATTTCAATCGAAATGCAACAACTTTTAGATGAACTTCGTAGGAAGCACGAGGACCTTGTTTTAGGTGGAGGATTAGATAAAATCCAAAAACAAAAGGAAAAGGGAAAAATGTCTGCTTGGGAGCGAATTGCCTATTTAATCGACGATGAGAGCCCATATGTAGAGATTGGAAGCTTCGCAGCAGATGGGCAATACCTGGAACATGGAGGCTGCCCGAACGCAGGTGTTGTCGTCGTGATGGGCTATGTAAAAGGAAGATTATGTATCGTGGTTTCTAATGATGCAACCGTAAAAGCTGGAGCATGGTTTCCCATGACCTGTAAGAAGAACCTCCGAGCGCAGGAAATTGCGATGGAAAATCATTTACCCATCATTTATTTGGTGGATTCTGCCGGGGTTTACCTACCGATGCAGGATGAAATATTTCCAGATAAGGAACATTTTGGACGAATTTTCAGGAATAATGCCAAGATTTCAGCGATGGGGATTCCCCAGATTGCTGCAATCATGGGATCATGTGTTGCCGGTGGTGCCTACCTTCCGATCATGTCAGATTATGCCTTAATCGTGGAAGGTACGGGTTCGGTGTTTTTGGCGGGTTCTTACCTGGTGAAATCTTCTATTGGTGAGGTAATCGATAATGAAACATTGGGTGGGGCATCTACGCATTCTGAAATATCAGGTGTTACAGATAATAAATATCCGGATGATGAATCCTGCTTGGATGCCATTCGGAATATCGTGGATAAATTTGGAGAGGAACCTAGGTATAAGTTTTCCAGAACTGAAGCTTTGGCACCGGAATATCCGGTGGAAAAGATCTATCAATATTTACCCGAAGACCGCTTAAAGCCCTATAATATGTTGGAAATATTGAAGGCTATTGTGGATGAGGGAAGTATTGAGGAATATAAAAAGGATTATGGAAAGACGTTGATCTGTGCATTGGCACGGGTTGATGGTTGGGCGGTAGGTATTGTTGCCAATCAACGGGAAGTGGTGAAGGCGAAGAAGCCAGGAAATGCAACGGAAATGCAGATGGGAGGGGTTATCTATTCGGATTCTGCGGATAAGGCAGCTCGGTTTATCATGAACTGTAATCAGCAGAAGATTCCTTTGGTATTCTTTCAGGATATAACGGGTTTTATGGTGGGTTCGAGATCGGAACATGGCGGTATCATTAAAGATGGTGCTAAAATGGTGAATGCGATGGCGAATTCGGTAGTTCCAAAATTTACGTTTATGGTAGGGAATAGCTATGGAGCAGGAAATTATGCGATGTGTGGAAAAGCTTATGATCCAAGGTTGATCTATGCTTGGCCAACGGCGCAGATTGCGGTAATGAGTGGAGCATCTGCAGGAAAAACTTTATTGCAGATCCAGGAAGCAGCCTTGAAATCAAAGAATGTTACCCTTTCGGAAGAGGATAAGAATAAGTTATTGGCGGATATAGAAGCGAAATACAAGGCGCAGTTGAGTCCGTATTATGCGGCTAGTAGATTATGGGTTGATGGGGTGATTGATCCCGCAGAGACGCGGAAAATCATTTCTATGGGGATAGAAGCAGCTAGTCATAATGCTGACATGGGAAAATATAATGTTGGGGTGATACAGGTGTAGTTTTTAGATGATAGATGATAGATATTAGATGATAGACCTGGTCCTTGGGAACCATTCGTCCTTGCCACTAGTCCGTCATTACCACTATTACGTCGTTGCCACTATTTCGTCATTGCGAGGAACGAAGCAATCTTTGGACTTTGTCATCCTGAGCTGTCTTTGTCATCCTGAGCGGAGTCGAAGGATCTGTACGGTTGTACAGCAACAGATGGTTCGACTACGCTCACCATGACATGCGGGAAGATTGCTTCGTCGTACCTCCTCGCAATGACGGGATATCGCAAAGTCAGGGAAAGGTCTATAATCTATAATCTAACATCTATAATCTTTAACTGAAAGCATTCCAGCCTTGAGCTGTAATATCATGCACATTCCCTGATTTAGAAATCATCTGGCATCCTGCTGATGCCTCCGTAATATGTCCAATCACGGAAATATCCAGCTGTCCTTTTACCTTATCATAATCCGATTGAGAAATGGTAAACAACAACTCATAATCTTCACCACCACTTAATGCACAAACCGTAGGATCCAATCCAAATTCCCTTGCCGTTTCATAGGTCATCGGATCAATAGGAATCTTCTCCTCATACAGTTTACAACCAACATTCGAAGCCTTACAGATATGCAAGATTTCCGATGCCAAGCCATCCGAAACATCGATCATCGCATGCGGCTGGATCTCCAGATCCGCCAACAACTGCACAATATCCTTTCTGGCATCCGGCTTCAGCTGCCTTTCAATAATATAATCTTTTCCTTCCAGATCAGGCTGTATACCAGGATTTTCCAAGAAAATCTGCTTTTCTCTTTCCAATAACTGCAGGCCAACATACGCTCCACCAAGATCCCCAGAAACACATACCAAATCTCCTTCTTTCGCTCCAGAACGATAAGCAATCTTAGCTTCCTCTGCATAGCCCATACTGGTCACCGAAATCACCAATCCCTGCGCTGAAGTAGACGTATCCCCACCAATCAAATCCACATTATAATTCTGGCAAGCGATCAAAGCACCTTCATAAATTTCCTCCACCGCTTCCAAAGGAAACTTAGAGGATAATCCAATGGAAAAAGTAACCTGTGAAGCCATACCATTCATGGCATAAATATCACTCAGGTTAACCTGTATCGCCTTATATCCCAAATGTTTAAGCGGGACATACCGTAAATCAAAATGAACATTCTCCAGCAAGAGATCCGTAGAAACCAAAACCTTCTGATTGGAAAAATCCAATACAGCGGCATCATCTCCTACACCCTTGATGGTACTTTTTTGGGTGAGCTGAATATTCTTGGTCAGATGCTCGATCAGACCAAATTCACCCATTTCATTCAGATTTGTTTTTTCAATATTATCGAACATAGTTATAATCCCAATTTTGCAGAAATATCCAACATCCTTTCAATAGGTCGCTGAGCCCGTTTGATGATATCCTCTGGAAGAATGATCTCTGGCTGCTCGTAATACAAGCAATTGTATAATTTTTCCAGGGTATTCAATTTCATATGCGGACAATCATTACAAGCACACATGTTGTTTGGTGGCGCTGGAATGAACGTCTTAGAAGGAGAGGCCTTCTGCATCTGATGTAGGATTCCTGATTCTGTAGCGACGATAAAGGTATCTGCCGCATCCTCGATCGTAAATTTCAACATCCCTGAGGTAGAACCGATGTAATCCGCCTGTGCAAGGATGTGTTCCTCACATTCTGGATGTGCAATAAACTTCGCATCTGGATATTCTGCGCGCAAGGCATCGATCCTTTCCTGCGAGAAGATCTCGTGCACCATACACGCACCGTTCCAAAGCACTAGATCCCTACCCGTTTTCTTCTTCACATAATCCCCTAGATTACGGTCAGGACCAAAGATGATCTTCTGATCCTCCGGTAAACTTTCCACAATCTGCACCGCATTACTGGAAGTACAAACGATATCGGATAAAGCCTTCAGTTCAGCCGTACAGTTCACATAGGTGATCACCAAGTGATCCGGATATTTCTCTTTGAATTTTGCAAATAAATGTGGCGGACAACTATCTGATAAAGAGCATCCTGCCTTTAGATCAGGTAACAATACTTTCTTACTTGGAGAAAGTATCTTCGCTGTTTCTGCCATGAAATGAACACCGGCAAATACAATCACCTCCGCATCCGTCTTTGCAGCCTGTTGCGATAAGCCCAAACTGTCGCCAATATAATCAGCAAGATCCTGAATCTCAGATTCCTGATAATAATGGGCTAGGATAACGGCATTCTTCTCTTTCTTCAGCTTATTGATTTCTGCAACCAGATCGATGGTCGGGTCTATCGCCACATCAATATAGCCCTTCGCCTCCAAGTCGTATTCAAAAGTTTTATTCATTTGGTTTCGATTAATTGACAAATGTGATTTCATTGATCGATTACACAAAAGTAAACAAAGAAAATGAAACGAAATCCACATTCCTTTTTTTCAATAATTAATAACTCTTTTTTTAAAAGAAGAATCTTGTTGTTTATTAGCATGTGGATAATGGGGATAATTTTAGGATTTTTAATTTTATTTAATGGATATTCTCTATTTATTCACAAGTTATCCACAGGTCTAAAAGCCTTATCTATTGATTTTCAGTCCGCTCATTTTTGACCCTTTATTTTTTCCATATTTTTTTGTGAAATGTTTGTTTGTGGGGAATTGTTAATATTACATTCATTTGCTCTTAATATTTTGGTAATAATTGTGTGGAAATTGATAGCGATGTTGATTTTTGAGAAGTTTTCAATTTTATTCCACGAGTTATTTACAGGTTTTCCACATATTTTGTTAATTTGTTGGTTTATTAGGTATTAATAAAGGATATAACAGTAAACATAGGTTGTGGATAGAAAAGTTGATTTTTTAGTCGTAGGATCAGGAATTGCAGGCTTGAGTTTTGCGCTCAAAGCTGCTAAGCTAGGAAAAGTGCTTATCGTAACGAAAGCCAATGAGGATGAGTCGAATACAAAATATGCTCAGGGTGGGGTTGCCGTCGTAACGGATGAAACCGATAGCTTTGAAAAACATATTGAAGATACCCTGATCGCAGGAGATGGTCTATGTGATACCCAGGTTGTGGAAAACGTGGTGAAAGAAGGGCCTGCTCGTATAAATGAGCTGATTGCTTATGGTACTTCTTTCGATAAGGAAGATTCCGGCGAATATGATCTGGCCCGTGAAGGTGGTCATTCCATGCATAGGATCCTTCATTATAAGGACATTACAGGCTATGAGATCGAAAGGGCGCTATTGGATCAAATCCATGCGAATCCTAATATTGAGATATTAACACATTATTTCGCCGTTGATCTAATTACTCAACACCATTTGGGTATACATGTGGATAAACGTTCAGAAAACATCAATTGCTATGGTATCTACGCGTTAAATACAAAAAGCAAGGTGGTGGAAAAGATCCTTTCAAAGGTTACCTTGATGGCAACTGGTGGAGCTGGACATGTGTATTCCAGTACAACGAACCCTACCATTGCCACAGGTGATGGTATTGCCATGGTCTATCGTGCAAAAGGTAAAGTTCGTAATATGGAATTTATACAGTTCCATCCAACGGCTTTATATAATCCAAGGGAATATCCCGCATTTTTGATTTCTGAAGCTGTGCGTGGTTTCGGTGGTATTTTGAGACGTGCGAATGGGGAATCCTTTATGGAAGAATACGATGAACGCGGATCGCTGGCGCCGAGGGATATTGTGGCCCGTGCTATTGATGCGGAGATGAAGAAATCCGGATTGGATTATGTGTATTTAGATATTACCCATCGATCCAAAGCCGATATTCTTTCCCATTTTCCTAATATCTACGAAAAATGCCTGTCCGTTGGTTTGGATATGACCAAGGATTTTATTCCGGTATCACCTGCTGCGCATTATTTATGTGGTGGTATTATGGTGGATGAATACGGAGCTACCAGTATAAAAAGTTTATATGCATGTGGAGAATGTTCTTCAACAGGCTTACATGGAGCCAATCGATTGGCATCCAACTCTTTATTAGAAGCAGCTGTATATGCACACCGGATTTTTGAAGATGCAAGTAAAATTGTTGGATCTATCGACTATCAGGAAGACATTCCTTCTTGGGATGATTCCAATACCCAATTGAGTAATGAGGATATTTTGGTGACCCACAACCTTCGTGAAACACAAAAGTTGATGAGCGATTATGTGGGAATTGTTCGTTCTGATTTTAGGTTAGAACGTGCGATGCGTAGATTGGGATTACTCCATGAAGAAACGGAATCCTTCTATAAGAACACCAAATTGTCGGTTAAGCTATGTGAGCTTCGGAATGTCATTCAGGTGGCTTATCTCGTGGTTAAATCAGCTACACAGCGAAAAGAGAGTAGGGGATTGCATTACACCACAGATTATCCGCAACATGCTAATATATTAGAAGATACGATCCTTTAAACCCAATCTATGGCAACTATACTTCCTGTTAAGGACAAACAACCTATTATTGCTGAAAACTGCTTTGTAGCGCCCAATTGTACCATTGTCGGTGATGTGGAAATTGCGGAACATTGCTCAATCTGGTTCAATGCCGTGATCAGAGGGGATGTGAATTATATACGTATTGGCAAGTATTCCAATATACAGGATAATGTGACCATCCACGGAACCTATCTGAAGAATGGTACCGATATTGGAAATTATGTGAACATCGGGCATAATGCCATTGTACATGGCTGTATTATAGATGATTATGTACTTATCGGGATGGGGGCTATAGTCATGGATAAAGCCCATATTCAGAGCAATGTGATCATTGCAGCCGGAGCTGTGGTATTGGAGAACAGTATCTGTGAATCGGGATTCCTGTATGCTGGTGTTCCTGCCAAAAAAATAAAGCCGCTCACGGAGGAGCAGCTTAATCTCTTAAAAAAATTACCACATAATTATGTGCTATATTCTTCTTGGTTCCAGGAAGAAAACTAAATTTTGAATCGGAACCATTGATTTAGGCTAAGGAAAGTTTACTTCAATGGTTTCGTTCTGTTCCCAGTTTGCCCTGATGGTAAACGTCCTATCCAGGTACCATATTCTTTCCGCTTGTTTTCGCGCATAAACATCCGCTGGATCCCATTTTCCATTTGCATTGCTGTCCTCGATTATCCGCAGACTGTATTTACCTCCAGGAAATTTAATGTAGGAAAGTTTGTGATCGGCCGGTAATATTTTCTTATCAAAGATCTTATCCTTTTTCTCGTCAATAAGTTCGATAATATAACTTTTGCCTGTATCCAATCCATTGAACGTCAAGTTGATATCCCCGTAATTATCGGCTTCGTTCAACGTGAAACTTGTCTTACTTTCTTTGTTGAATTCATCGAAAGGTCCTAAGATGGCTTTCTCCTGTAGAACTAATTCATAATTCTTATTTGGCCGCCAATTGAAACGGATATGATAAAGTTCTTTATCAATAGAATCCTGTTGCAATTGAAAATTTCTACGTGATACCGAGTCCTCTGTTAGGAGGATCTTGTTCTTATCAACGGATGCAATTGGTGTTTTAGCACTCAATTGGATATGCTTTACCCGATCTACTTTGGTACTGATGTTCAGGATTGGTTGTATATGCTGATCAACCTTGATATTTCTTGCTTTTCTAAACTTCAGGGTATCCAATACCTGGTTATTTTCGGATAATTCAACCCGCACAGAATCGTAATCAATAGAAGAGGTATATATCCTCAGGGTATCATTTTCGGGACTTAATCGGATGATCTTATCCGCATCCAGGTTAGCGGGTTCCAAGATCCGCACCGTTGGATTATTGATGCTTCTATTGAATGTGAATAACATGGAACCATCAGTATCCATCTTTTTTTCCAGGTTTCTGAAGATGGTCGGATGGGATTGGGTATATTCTAGTTTGATGCCTGATACATTCTCCTGTAATACAATGCTATCATTCTGGAACCCTATCCAATCATCCCCATTGAAGATTTTATCGTTGTTGATGTCTTTGATAGCGTATACCCGGTAGGTATCTTCTCGCAGGTTATTGAACTTAAAGTTTCCAGATGAATCCACACTGGTGTAATAGGAGGCTTTTTTCTTACCGAAAATAGAATCTTTGCTCGTCGGAATCAAAATAGCTATGACTTCTTTGTCCTTGCTCAGATCGAATTCTTTGGTATAGCCATTCATCACCGATCCTTCTATGGTTAAGGAATCCAATTTGTCACCTGTAGAGAAAACATAGGTATAGTTCATCAATGGATTGCTCTCGTTGTAATCGACCAAGCCTTTTCCAAAATTGATGGTATACGTGGTGTTGGCATCTAATGAATCTGGTAGGGTAATGATCAGATTCTTCTTCTTGACTTTTGGTTGGATAGAAGTACTGGCATCGGGGGAGAGGTTGAACTCGCGCTGCCAATTGGCCAATTTGATATATTCATCAAAAGTGATGACGATTTCCTTATCCTTAAAATTTCGGGAAAGGTTTGCCGGCGACTCATTCAGAATTTTTGGTGGAATGGAATCCTTGGGTCCTCCAGTTGGTCTTTGCATGTTCGCACACTGCATAAAACTCAAACTCAGCATAAAAATAAAGCATAAAAAAGCTATTCTTTGAAATAAGGTGCTTTTTAATTGATCTGACGGGTTTTTATCTTTTTTTGAATCCTGAGTCATAAATTTTAAAATAATGTCTTAAATCGCTTTATTTTACTTCGTTTCTTTATTTAATTAAATAACTGATATTCAGTATTTTAACTCATATGTACCATTAAAACACTGATATCCGCAGGAGAAACACCCGAAATCCGGGAAGCTTGGCCTAATGTTCTAGGTTTTACTTTTAATAGTTTTTGTCTTGCTTCGATCGATAATGAAGTTAAGGAATTATAATCAAATTCTGGATTGATTTCTTTGTCCTCCATTTTCTTCATCTTGTTCACAATTTCCATTTCCTTCTCAAAGTAACTATCGTATTTCACTTTGATCTCTGCTTGTTCAATAGTTTCCTTATCAAATTGCGATAAGTAGTTTGCTAAGGTTTTATCCGCTCTGATGATGTCATTCATCTCGACTTGTGGTCTACTTAGGATATTGAACAATCTTGTTTTTTGACTGATAGAACTGCTTCCTTTTTCGGCCAACACTTGGTTCATGTTGTCGATGGAAACTGAATTTGTTTTTAGGAACTCCACGATATCATCCGAGTTTTTTACTTTATCATTTACGATCTGTAATCTTTCATCGGATACCAATCCTAATTTATGGGCGATAGGGGTAAGGCGAATATCCGCATTATCCTGTCTCAATAATAGGCGGTGTTCTGCTCTGGAAGTGAACATCCGATAAGGCTCGTCTGTACCTTTTGTTACCAGGTCATCCACCAATACGCCGATATAAGATTCCGATCTTTTCAATATTAATTCATGCAGATCGTTGATGCGTTGATGCGCATTGATCCCTGCCAAGAAACCCTGTGCTCCTGCTTCTTCATATCCCGTGGTGCCATTGATCTGTCCTGCAAAGAAAAGGTGTTTTACCTTTAGCGTTTCCAAGGTTAGATCCAATTGCATCGGTGGGAAAAAATCGTATTCAATGGCGTATCCCGGTCTGTACATTTTCGCCTGCTCAAATCCTGGGATTAATTGCAACGCTTTTAATTGTACGTCCTCCGGAAGGGAAGTAGAGAATCCATTAACATAAATTTCCACCGTACGGAATCCTTCGGGTTCAACAAAAATCTGATGCCTTTCGCGCTCCGCAAAACGGTTGATTTTATCTTCGATCGATGGACAATAACGTGGTCCCAAACCTTTGATTCTTCCGGTGAACATAGGAGATTTTTCAAATCCTGTTTTCAAAACCTCATGTACTTTATCGTTCGTATAGGTAATCCAACAACAGCGTTGTTCGGTTGGAACCTCTACATTGGTATAGGAAAAACGTCCGCGATTTTCATCACCCCATTGCTCTTCCATCCGTTCATAATTCAGACTTCTTCCATCTACACGGGGAGGAGTACCAGTCTTCATTCTACCGGATTCAAAACCTAAAGACACCAACTGTTCGGTCAATCCTGTCGCCGCTTTTTCCCCAGTTCTACCGCCACCAAATTTCTTTTCGCCCACATGGATTACCCCATTAAGGAACGTTCCATTAGTAAGCACTACAGCATCACTTTCTATACGGATACCCATTGACGTAATCACACCTGCAGCTTTTCCGTTTTCTACGATGACTTCTTTTACCGTATCCTGCCACATATCCAAATTAGGAATGGACTCTAATTGCCAACGCCATTCTTCAGCAAAGCGCATACGGTCATTCTGTGTTCTTGGGCTCCACATGGCTGGACCTTTGGAAAGGTTCAACATGCGGAATTGTATAGTAGATTTATCAGCAATGATACCAGTATATCCACCCATGGCATCAATCTCTCTTACGATTTGACCTTTTGCCACACCACCGATAGCCGGGTTACAGCTCATCTGTGCGATCACCCCCATGTTCATGGTGATGAGCAAAACAGAGGAACCCAGGTTAGCCGCTGCTGCTGCTGCCTCACATCCGGCATGGCCGGCCCCAACTACAATTACATTATATTTTTTAAACATAGATTATTCTCAAGTTTCACGTGGAACTGATAAAGGAGTTTCACGTGAAACGTATTATATAAATTCTGCCAACTCCATCCAGCGTTCTGTTTTGCTGTCAAGACTGGTCTTGCTCTTTTCTATCTCTTCCGCTATTTCCTGAAGCTCCACATGGTTCGTTGTGCTCGAAAGTTTTTCGGTCAACACACTCACCTGGTTCTCCAAGGTTTCGATTTCCTTTTCCAAGGACTCGAACTCATGCTGTTCCTTGAAGCTTAGCTTCTTCTTTTTCTCTTGAACCGGTTGAACTTTTTCAACCTTCTTCTCTACCTTTTTCTCTACGGCTTCCTGCTCCAATTTGAAGTCGGCATAGTTACCATTATAGATCACTACCTCGGCATCTCCTTTGAAGACGAACAATTGTTCCGTCAGTTTGTCTATCAAGTAACGGTCGTGGGAAACTAAGATCAATACCCCAGGGTACTCCTCTAAAAATTCTTCCAGGATATTCAAGGTATCAATATCCAGATCATTGGATGGCTCATCTAGTATCAGGAAGTTCGGATTGGCCATCAACACCCGCATCAATTGCAACCTCTTTTTTTCTCCACCACTCAGTTTGCTTACCAAACCAAATTGCTTCTCCGGTGGAAATAAAAATTTAGTCAATAATTGGGAAGCCGTGATCACTTCTCCACTTTTCATCTCGATGAAATCGGCCACATTCTTGACAATGTCCAACACGCGCTCATCCGTCGAGAAGCTCAAACCTTCCTGTTTATAGTAACCATATTTGGTCGTCTCGCCCACATCAATTTTACCTGAAGTAGGCAGGAGGATGCCTGTAATCAAATTCAAAAAAGTAGACTTACCACTTCCGTTCTTTCCGGCTAGACCAATTCGGTCTCCCTTCTTGAATATGTAGGAAAAATCCTTAATGATGTCTTTACCGGCTACAGCAAATCCAACCTTATCTAATTCCAAGATTTTATTTCCCTGGCGGGAAACTTTAACCGAAAGCTCCACATTATCTTTCTTCCTCGGACCCTTGGATCGCTCCTCTAAGTCGTAGAAAGATTCAATTCTCGCCTTCGCTTTAGTACCCCTTGCCTGTGGCTGACGGCGCATCCAATCGAGCTCCTTCCTCCATAGGTTTCTGGCCTTATCCGCCGCCGCAATTTCTGTTGCTTCACGCTCGGCTTTCTTCTCCAAGAAGTAGGCGTAATTTCCTTTATAGGAATAGACCTGCCCTTTATCCAACTCCCTAATTTCTGTACAGATATTATCGAGAAAATAACGGTCGTGGGAAACCAACAATACCGTCTTCTGTCCGGTGGTCAATAGTTTTTCCAACCATTCAATGGTCTCAATGTCCAAGTGGTTGGTCGGCTCATCCAATACATAGATATCCGGTTCATCAATCAAGAGCTTCGCCAAAGCCAAGCGTTTCTTTTGGCCTCCACTCAAGGATGCGATCTGCTGATTGAAGTTTTTGATCTGGAACCTATTAAGGATGGTCT
Source organism: Sphingobacterium tenebrionis (assembly GCF_037126265.1). Classification (NCBI taxonomy): domain Bacteria; kingdom Pseudomonadati; phylum Bacteroidota; class Sphingobacteriia; order Sphingobacteriales; family Sphingobacteriaceae; genus Sphingobacterium; species Sphingobacterium tenebrionis. The sequence goes on along the minus strand of NZ_JAYLLN010000001.1, from coordinate 13,865 downwards.
TGATGTTGTTTTCATATTCCCAAGCGTTCAAGTTGGTCAACCTTTCGGTGATATCCATGAAATGTTTTGAGTTAAAATCTTGATTTTCAACTAATTGTTCGTATTCTTTGATTAATTGTTGCTGCTCATTATCCAAGCTGAATATGAAATCATTGATGGTATTCAGGTAGGAGAAATCGGGTTCTTGTGGTAGATAACCAATTCGGAGTCCGCGCTCTTTAACAACCCTACCTTTTGTAGGGACGACCAGTTCGGCCAATATCTTCAATAAGGTAGATTTTCCGGTACCATTGATACCGACCAATGCTACACGGTCGCCTTTCTGTAAAGCAAAATGTAAATCTTGAAATAACCAGCGATCATTAAATGAATGGCTAACTTGTTCTGTGCTTAAAATACTCACCTAGATGTTTTGACGTAAAATTCCAAGCACAAAATTATTAAATATTTGTTACTCCTTAACCCTTAAATATGAAATGTGTACTTATACTGATAAAAGTGTCCCATTAATTCAGCCTGTAGGAGGCAATCAGGTTGAAACGAGGGATGTGAACATGGAAAATGGAATTGTCGATCTCCCGGATCATTTCATAATATCCTTCCATAAAACCAAGGTCACTTTTGAGGTTGCAGCCCGACACATATTGATGGCTTTCACCCGGAGCTAAAATGGGTTGCTCGCCAACCACACCATCGCCGTCCACCTGTTTGATATCGCCGGTAGAATCAAAGATGTTCCAATGTCTTCTTAATAATTGCACCGTGTATTCACTGTTATTTTCAATCGTGATACGATAGGCAAACATAAAATGCTCGTTATCAGGATTGGAATACTCGGATTGATAAGTAGACTCAACGGAAATTTTCACGCCAGATGTAGTTTGTGTCGTCATTGCTTCAAATATATTAATTTACCCTAGATGCACAACTATCTTCAACCATTGTACTAGTTAAATTACGTTTTTTAGACAAATAAATTACATAATCCCTTGAAATTTAATGTTTAAAACCCATTTTTTCTTCAAACTTTTTTCAGATTGTAGACGGGCTGGAAGTGAGATTTAAGTGAGGTGTAAGTGAGTTGTAAGTGCCTTTTAGCACTTACAACTCACTTACATGTCACTTGCACCCTACTTGCCGCAAGAAGTCAACCTGAATTTCTCTAAAATTGATTAGGTTTGTAACATGGCAAAAGGCTCTTTGTATTTAATACCTGTACCCTTGGCTCAGGAAGCTGAGAAAGCATCTTATACCTTATTACATGCGGATATAATCAACCATATCAAGGAATATGTGGTAGAGAACGAAAAAACAGCTCGAAAATTCCTGAAAGAAGCGGGTTTGAAACGTCCGCAGCAGGAACTGATCATTCACGATTATGGCAAGCATCAGCGGGAGAAGATCAATTACCATGAAATATTCAAGAATGCGGTTGCTGGTGAAGATATCGGCTTGATGTCGGAAGCCGGTTGCCCGGCCATAGCGGATCCGGGTTCTGATGTGGTGGCCGAAGCCCACAAAAGAGGCATCCGGGTAATTCCCATGGTGGGACCGAATTCCATTCTGATGAGCTTGATGGCTTCAGGCTTCAACGGACAACACTTTAGTTTTCTCGGATATCTGCCCATCGATAAATCAGCAAGGTCCAAAAAAATAAAAGATATCGAACAGATAAGTCAGCGAGAGAAATCCACACAGATTTTTATCGAAACACCTTTCCGGAATAATCAATTGTTAGCAGAACTTTTAAAGAGCTGTAAACCGCAAACAAAACTTTGTATTGCCTGTAATATTACAGCAGGGGATGAATATATTTTCACCCAATCCATCAGTCAATGGAAGGATACGAAAATAGATCTCCATAAGAAACCCTGTATTTTTCTATTATTTGCTGGGTAAATCGTAATTTTAATATTTTAGTGCGGATCAATATAACAGAACATTAAATGCCAGAAACCCTATCTCCTGAGTTGATAGATGAGTTATATAGACTCAGTATATTCGTTTTTATTTTCACCCTAATTGTATGGGCACTATATGCCAATACCATACGCAAAACATTAGCTTTAATAGCACCGGAAAATCAGTTCATAAAGCCCAATCAAGCGTGGATCCTTGTGATTCCATTCATCAATGTATATTGGAATTTTGAAGTAGCAAGGAAGCTTTCCTATTCCCTCAACAATGAATTTTTTGATCGTAAAATAGAAGTGGAAGAAAATCCGGCACTCAAAGCAGGATTAGCCTATGCTTGGTCATTTCTGATCTATCTCACACCGTTCGGACTATTTTTTCCAATTCCGGTCTTTGTGACTTTTGTGATTTTCTTTGTCATGCTGATCTATTTCATCAGTTATTGGTATAAAGTCAATCAATTCAGGGAGTTGATCATCGAACATAATAAATGGAAGGATAATCAAACCAACAACTAACATGAAAATCAAAGATATAACCCAGTTTTTGGAAGAATTGGCGCCATCCAATTACCAGGAGAGCTATGATAACTCCGGTTTGATCGTGGGCGACCCAAATAAGGAGGTCCACAAGGCGCTGATCTCCTTGGATTGTACCGAAGCCGTGGTAGAAGATGCCATAGAAAAAGGATGCGATATCATCATTTCCCATCATCCCATTGTGTTCTCAGGGATGAAGCGATTTAATGGTAAAAACTATGTCGAAAGAACGATTATAAAGGCGATAAAGCATGATATTGCGCTATATGCCATCCATACCAACCTGGACAATATTGCCGGAGGGGTAAGCAGCAAGATGGCCGACAAATTAGGACTGGAAAACCAGGCCATTTTACGGCCTAAGGCAGGATTGTTAAAGAAATTGGTGGTCTATGTGCCCCGCACGCATGTGGAGGAAGTGCGAAATGCGCTATTCGAAGCTGGTGCCGGAGCCATCGGCGATTACGACGAATGCAGCTACAATACAGTAGGATATGGAACGTTTAGGCCATTGGAAGGAGCCAATCCAGCGATTGGCGCTGTGGGTAGCCAGGAAAGGGTAGAGGAGACCAAAATAGAAGTGATCTTTCCCGTACAGCGCGAAAGAAAGATCTTGGTTTCCATGTTGGCCGCACATCCCTATGAGGAAGTGGCCTATCATATCATCAGCCTGGATAACAGCCTTTCATCGGTAGGATCCGGAGCGATCGGAAACCTAAAAACGCCCATGCGTGAGGAGGAATTCCTAGCCTTTTTGAAAGAACAGTTTCAATTACAGGTCATCCGCCATACCAGTTTATCCGGTAAACCGATAAAAAGAGTGGCGCTCTGTGGTGGTGCCGGAGGGTTCCTGTTGAACGATGCAAAGCGCTCTGGTGCAGATATTTTCATCACCGCAGACTATAAATATCATGAGTTTTTTGATGCCGAAGAAGAAATCGTCATCGCTGATATCGGACATTTTGAAAGTGAACAATTTACTCAAGAATTATTGTTGGAAGTAATTACGAAAAAATTTGCTAACTTTGCTGTCCTATTGACAGAAATAGATACAAATCCTATAAAATACTACAGTTAATGGAACAAACCGTAGAACAAAAATTAAAAGCTTTATGGGCGTGGCAATCAATTGAAACAAAAATTGATAAGATACGCCAGGTACGTGGAGAGTTACCTATTGAGGTAGCAGACTTAGAGGATGAGATCGCAGGTCTTGACACCCGTATCGAAAAAATTCGCAATGAGTTGGATGAATTAGAAGACTCGATTGTGAAACGTAAAAACATGATCAAAGATGCGCAAGCTTCCATCAAAAAATACGAATCACAACTTAATGAAGTAAAAAACAACCGTGAATACGATGCTATTTCTAAAGAGATCGAAATTCAAGGATTGGAAATTCAGGTATGTGAAAAACGTATTCGTGAAGCTGAGTTCGAAATCAAGAACAAAACAGAAGCTTATGATGCTACTGTGAAGAATGTTGATTTCAGCAAAGGCGAATTGGGCGGCAAAAAACAAGAATTGGAAACCATCACTTCGGAAACACAGATTGAAGAAGATGATTTGTTGAAAGATGTTGCGGCAGCTGAAACCCAAATCGAAGAGCGTCTATTGAAGGTGATCAAGAAACTTCGTAAGTCTTTCCGTAATGGATTGGCAGTCGTTTCTATCGAGCGTGATAGCTGTTCAGGTTGTCACAACAAGATTCCACCTCAATTGCAGTCAGAAATCCGTCAACGTAAGAAAATCATCATCTGCGAACACTGTGGTCGTATCCTGGTTGATGAGGAAATTGCAAACGAAGAAGCATCGTAATTTGCTTTCAAATAATATTTTTAAGGGCTATCTGTTCATCAGGTAGCCCTTCTTTTTTTAACAATTAGGTAATATTTAAGATATAGAACCGCCTGAATAACAATAAACAGTCTAATTTTCCTATTTTTAGGCTTCATTCCAAATCATGAATATGTTAAAATCAATATTAACCATTCTTGCACTTTCGGCGGGTCAATTAGTTATGGCCCAACAAGCTGGAGAGACCTTATTATTACGGAATCCCAGTATAAGTGACAAGCACATTACCTTTGTATATGGAGGTGATATATGGGTAGCGGATAAAAACGGCCAGAACCCAAGAAGACTAACGGTAAACCCAGCAGTCGAACAGAACCCAATGTTCTCTCCCGATGGAAACCAAATCGCATTTACGGGAAACTACGATGGTAATACCGATGTTTATGTGGTTTCAGTACAAGGAGGAGCACCAAAGAGAATCACCAGCCATCCGGCATCAGATGTCTTGAGGGGTTGGATCTCCAATGACGAGGTTTACTTCACTACCCAAAGAGAGCTTACCTATTCCCTAGGAAGCCGTCTTTACAAATCCAAGATCAATGCTTCCGTAGATTATCCTTTGCCTATGCCAGAGGCCTACCAGGGTTCACCATCGGCAGATGGTCGTTATTGGGCATACATCAAAAACAGCGATCCTACTGAACGCGACCGTGTGGCTTTCAAGCGTTATCGCGGTGGTGGTATGCCTTCTATCTGGATCTTTGATACCAAAACCAACGATATTCAGATCGTTCCAGGTGAAAAATGTAATGATGTAAAACCGGTTTGGTTGGGCGATAAGGTTTATTTCCTTTCCGATAGGGATAAAACAGTAAACATTTTCAGCTATGACGTGAAGAGCAAACAGGTGGAGAAACTAACGAAGTTTGCTGATTATGATGTCAGGACGTTGAACGGAAATGCTGCTGAACTGGTGTTCGAGCAGGCAGGAAAGCTGCACATCCTGAATTTGGCGAGTAAAAAACACCAACCGATCAGCATCAGTCTGAATGCGGATGCGATGTACAAACGCTCCAGATATGCGGATCTGAATGAAAGTATCCGTGGTTGGGAGATTTCCTCAACCGGGCAGCGAGCGTTGTTCGAATCCAGGGGCGAGATCTTCTCGGTACCAAAAGATAAGGGTGATGCCCGCAATATCTCCAATTCTCCAGGAAGCCATGAACGTTTTCCGGCTTGGTCTCCCAATGGAAAGTGGATTTCCTACCTTTCTGACAAGAATGGAAAATATGAATTGGTATTGCGTGATCAAAAGGCCGTGGACGAGCCGATCCATATCAAATTAGGAGAAACCAATTTCTATTTTCAACCAACATGGTCGCCTGATAGCAAGAAGTTATTCTTCAATGATTCACATCTTAACCTTTATTATGTAGATATCAATAGCAAGAAGGTGGTAAAAGTGGCTGATGATTATTTAGGCTCCCATACCGGACGTTCCTATAACATGTTCCAACCTAGCTGGTCGCCAGATTCCAAATGGCTTTCTTTTGTAAAAACATTGCCTAATGGTGTTTCTGCAGTGAACATGTATAACCTGGAAACCAAGCAGACCCAACAGATCACAGACGGCATGAGCAATGTGTCTTCTCCGATCTTTACCAAAGACGGTAAATACCTGGTATTCCTGAGCAGTACTGATGTAGGTTTGACCAATTCCGGACTGCACATGACCGCATACGACCGTCGTCCGCAATACAATGCTTACGCTTTCCTATTATCCAGCGAAACGCCTTCCATTTTCAAGAACGAAAGTGATGAAGAAACGGTAAAATCGGATGAACCGAAGAAAGAGGAAAAGAAGGAGCAAGAGAATAAGGATGCAAAAGACAGTAAGTCTAATGGAAAATCAGCTGATAAAAAAGGTGCTGATCCTAAATCATCGGATGCTAAAAACGAGAAATCCAAAGATATCAAGGTAGATTTCGCCAACATTAATAGCAGAATCATGGCTTTACCGATCCCTGCGGGATCCTATGGCTTTGATGGGCATGTGGAGAATCAATTGATCTATACACGCGATCGTACTATCTATGCCTTCGATTTGAATAAACTGGAAGAGAAATCGTTGGTAGAGAACGCCGGCGGATTTACCATCTCTGCAGATGGAAAACAGATGTTGTACAGCAACCGTCAAGGTTATTACATCGTGAATGCGGGTCAGAAACCTCAGGGTGAAAGTGGTAAACTGAAATTGGATAACATCAAATTATTGGTAGAACCAGAACAGGAGTGGAAACAGATCTACAATGAGGTTTGGAACATGCAGCAGGATTTCTTCTATGTGGAGAACATGCATGGTGCGGATTGGGCAGCTGTAAAGAAAAAATATGAGAAATTCCTTCCTTATGTAAACCACCGTTCGGACCTGGGTTACCTATTGAACGAAATGATGGGCGAGTTGGTTGTTGGGCATAGTTATATCTATCCTGGCGATGAACCATCTGCACCTTCTGTTTCTTCGGGAGTTTTGGGCGCGGATTATATGATCGAGAATAACCGTTATAAGATTTCCAAAATCTATAACCGTATGGACTGGAACCCTTCTTTTAAAGCGCCATTGGCAGAGCCTGGTTTGAACATTTATGAAGGTATGTATATCTTGGCTGTAAATGGTAAGGAACTGACAGCAGATATCGATATCTATAGCTTATTCGATAATACGGTTGGAAAACAGGTCAACCTGAAGGTGAATGATAAACCAAGTCTTTCCGGTGCGAAGGATGTGGTGGTAAAACCGATCTCTTTTGGCAACGAAGTTGGTCTTCGTCGTCAAGAATGGGTAGAAAGAAACCGCAAAAAAGTAGACCAGCTGAGCAATAACCAGATTGCTTATGTTTATATGCCAAATACAGGTAGAGAGGGATATGTCTCTTTCAACAGGTATTATTTCTCGCAAATGGACAAGAAAGCGCTTTTATTGGACGAACGTAACAATGGTGGAGGTTCGGTGGCCGATTATGTGATCGACCTATTATCGAGGGATCTGATTGCCGGTTGGGGAATCCGTGATGGAAAAAGCTTCACGACTCCAGGTAATGGAATTTTTGGACCTAAAGCGATGATCATCAATGAAAATGCTGGTTCTGGAGGAGATATGATGCCGTATATGTTCCGCCATAAAGGTTTGGGAAAATTGGTTGGTCGGACTACTATGGGAATCTTGGTCGGTATCAGTGGTTACCCGCCATTGTTGGATGGAGGAAGTGTTACAGCACCTAATTTCGGGGTATTTGACCTAAATGGAAACTATATCATCGAGAATGAAGGGGTAGCACCGGATATCTTTATCGAGCAGACGCCGAAGGACCTGATCGAAGGTAGAGACCCACAATTGGAAAAAACAGTTCAATTGTTGTTGGAGGAAATGAAAACTTATCCATACAAGGAACTTAAAAAACCAAAAGATCCGGTTCGGGTGAATTAATATATTTTAATAAATAAGGAGAAGCCATATCCGTTTGGGGTATGGCTTCTTTTGTTGGGTATCCGTTGCTTTGTTGGATCCAAATTGCTTTGTTTTTCCAGATACTGGGAAATCTTGCTAAATTTGAGTATGCTAATAGAAATCTGGTCAGACATTATGTGTCCCTTTTGTTATATCGGGAAACATCAATTTGATAAAGCCTTAAATGCTTTACCATTCAAGGAGGATATTGAAGTGCAATATAAGAGCTATCAATTGAACCCGGAATATACCCATGTGGAAGGCGATAGTACCTATGGGTTTTTAAGCCGTTCCAAGGGGATCAGTATGGAACAAGCGAAGGATATGACCAATCATGTGGTACAAATGGGGAAACAGGCAGGCGTGGATATTAATTTTGATACCAATATTCCTGCAAATACCTTTAAATCCCATGAGTTGATCCATTTTGCGGCATCCAAGGGGAAAGCCAAGGAAATGAAGGAACGCTTGTTCGAGGCCCATTTTACAGAGGGTCTGAACATAGAGAAACAGGAGGTTTTGGTACAGTTGGCTACTGAGGTGGGATTATTAGCAGAAGAAGCCAAAGAGGCTTTACAGACGGATAGGTATGCAACGGCGGTAAGGCAGGATCTGCACGAGGCCATACAGATCGGTATCCGCGGCGTACCATTCTTTCTCTTTGATCGTAAATATGCTGTTTCTGGCGCCCAAGGCGTAGAAGCATTTACAGAGGTCTTGGAAAAGAGTTTTCAGGAATGGAAGGATAACAAACCAGAAATCACGAATAATTAATGGATTACCAAAAGCAGGGCTCAGCCTGGCAATCACTGTTCCTTTTATTGATCTTGACATTGGTATGTGCCTTTGTCACCCAATTTATTGCGGTAATTGGCTATCTGCTGTTTTCAGGTGATTTTAGATCCATCCTGCAAAGTCAGGATATGAGCAGCGTCATGGGTTCCAAGGGTTTCCTTTATACCTCATTGATGGTGAGCAGCCTCGGAACATTCTTGTTTCCAGCCTTGTTGCTCCAACAACGTGAAAAACAGGTCTTCGATTATTTTCCTACCGAAAGGACACATATATTCAAATTGCTTTTATTGACGCTTTTGTTTCTGCTGGCCTTTAATCCCAGCATGGAATGGATCAGCCGTTTGAACCAGCAAATGATGTTGCCGGATTCGCTTGGAGGCGTAGAGGAATGGATGCGGGATAAGGAAGACAGCATGGCCGATTTGACCGAAAATATTGTTATGGTGGATAATATTCCTGGCCTACTGTTGAATATTTTGGTCATGGCGATTGTACCGGCCATTGTGGAGGAATATTATTTCCGTGGGGCATTGCAGGGTATTCTGGGACGGATCATTCCCAATATGCATGTTGCCATCTGGTTAACCGCCATCATCTTCTCGGCCATCCATGTGCAATTCTATGGTTTCTTTCCAAGGATGATCCTCGGATTGATCTTTGGCTATGCCTTTTATTGGAGTAAAAACATCTGGGTGCCGATATTTGGCCATTTTATCAATAACTTTACCGTGACTTTGGTCGCCTACTATTATCAGAAACAAGGAAAATCTTTTCAAGATTTACAGAACATGGAATCCTATTCCACTGTTTATTATATATTGAGTGTGGTATTTAGCATAGCATTGGGCTATTATTTTTATCAGGTTACCCATAAAAAGAAAATCTATGAGCAATCCCAATTGGGTTAAAATAAGGACCTATACAGACCGGGTCCGGGCAGAGATCGTGAAACAGATGCTGGTTGAAAATGATATTCCGGCCGTATTGATGAACAAACAGGATTCTTCTTATCCTGTTTTTGGAAACATTGAACTGCTTGTTGATAGGGAACATCAATTGGAGGCCGTTGCCCTTATCGATAGTTTCTCCGAAGAAGACCTAGAGCATGAAGACTAGAGCGATTACCGGTTTTTTCTTTGTGCTGGTTCTGGTGGCAGCAACCATCTTCAATGCCTATGTATTTGCGGCCTTTTTTTCCTTGTTGGGAATTTTTTCCGCAAGGGAGTTCTTCGGGATCTGTAAAACGGCGGATACCAAACCGCTGATGTGGATAGGAACGATCTGCGCAGCAGTAATGGCGCTATTGGCTTCGGCGGTCTTTTTGGGTCAGCTTCAGCCCTTGAGCCTGTTATTGGCGGTTCCTTTGGTTTCGCTCCTATTCATCTCTTCCCTGTACCTCAAAAGGGAAAAACCTTTCCATGATATTGCTTATACCGTTTTGGGATTATGGTATGGCTGTGTTCCTTTTCTGTTTTTTATCGGATTGGGATTTTTGGATACAACCTTCAATCCGAATATCCCGATGGGATTTTTGATCATGCTTTGGTCCAATGATACGGGCGCTTACCTATCGGGCAGAGCATTAGGAAAACATAAATTATTTGAACGTATCAGCCCGAATAAAACCTGGGAAGGCTTTATCGGAGGGGTAGTCCTGGCAATTTTGGTTTCCTTATTACTGAACCATTATTTTGTAGGACTAACGCAGATCCAATGGATCTCTATGGCCTTGATCATCGGGATTTTTGGAACCTTAGGTGACCTGGTGGAGTCCATGTTGAAAAGAAGCTTAGGCATTAAGGATTCCGGACAGATCTTGCCTGGCCATGGTGGTTTTCTGGATCGTTTTGATGGACTGCTGATCGCTGCACCATTGGTTTTTATCGTACTGACTTTATTTTAATAGCATGAAGATCGAAAAATCTACTTTTGATTTCTTGAACAACCTGAAAGAGAACAACAACAGAGAGTGGTTCCAGGAAAATAAACCGGCTTATGAGGCTGCTTTAGCGAATGTAACGGCATTTATTGAGGCGATCATTTTGGAGCTTTCAAAATTGGATCCCCACATCAATACGGATATCTCTGCAAAGAAATGCTTGTTCCGGATTTACAGGGATGTTCGGTTTTCAAAGAATAAGGATCCTTATAAATCCTGGTTTGCAGCGGGTATTTCCATTGATGGCCGAAAATTGGCCGGGCCGGAATATTATATCCATATTGAACCGGAAGGAACTTTTTTGGCGGTAGGCTATTGGAGGCCAGAAAAGCAACATTTGGATTCCATTCGTCAGGAGATCGATTACAGTGCGGAGGAATTGTTCAAGGCATTGGAAAAAGGGGGCTGGAAAGCGGAGGAAATGTCTGCAGAAGATAGATTGCAGCGACCTCCTGCAGGATATGCGGCAGATAACCCGAATATAGACCTTTTAAAGCACCGAAGCTTTATCTTGCATAAGAATATTAGCAGAAAGGAAATGGAGTCTCCTAAGGCTTTAAATACGGTAATTGAGACCTATTCCTCGATGATTCCTTTTAAGGATTTTATTCATCAGGCGATTGAGCAATAATAAAGCAGTTTAATCCGTCTATTAGAGTTTATCTATCAGAGGTTATAAACATCAAAAAGCGCTTATTACTATCAAACAGCACTTATAAAGGGAGGCTGATCTTTCCCATACAGACAGCAGGGGAGTTCTTGATGTTTTTCACATCTTCTGGATTACCTGCTACGGTTTCATTGGCCAGCACCGCAAATAGACAAGCCTCCTTGGCATCAGGATTTATTCCTAAATTGGAGAAAGACTGAACCTGATTAGGAAAGGTCTCTTCCAGCTGTTTCATCAACAGCGGATTATGGAGTCCGCCACCACTTACATACACCTGAAAACTTTCCAGTTCTGCAGTGGCTTTTTGGATTCCCAGTATCATGGTCTTGGCCGAGAAGGTATTGAGCGTTGCCATGATATCCTCCTTGGAAAGCTTTTCCAGATCTTTATCTTTTATTTTCTTTTCCAGGTAGACGAGGTTGAACAACTCTGGACCGGTGGTTTTTGGAAAACCCAGGCTCAGGAAGGGTTCATTCAGCAATAGATCTAGCAGTTCGGACTGTACTTTCCCTTTGTTGGCCATCTCAGCATCCTTGTCCATTTCCAATCCGAAATGTTGGTGCATGAACTGGTTCATTATGGTGTTTCCAGGACCCAGATCGGTAGCATAGGCTTTTTGTTCCGAACCGATGCTTGGAAGGAAGGTAAAGTTGGAGATACCTCCAATATTCAATAAGATCCTGTTTTCTTTAGGGTCGCTAAAGAGCAGGTAATCGCCATAAGCGGCTAGAGGAGCACCTTCGCCACCGGCGGCAATATGTTTCTGCCGGAAGTCGGATAGGGTGATGATACCTGTTTTAACAGCAATATGATCCGCATCTCCGATCTGTAGGGTGCTATTGGGTAAGCGATGGTCTTTTGTCAGGGATTGAGGCGCATGAAAGACGGTTTGCCCATGGCTGGCGATCAAGTCTATATCCGCAGGAGCTAAGCCCCAAGAAGCTAATGCTTCAAGGATTAAAGCAGCGTGTGTGCTGCCTACATAAGCATTTATTCCGCAGAGTAGCTGTTGATCAATCTGCCTTTTGGCGAATATTTCCCTAATCCAGTTCCGGAAATCATCCTGATAATCCAGGGTTATAAATTTTTCAAGTGAGATTTTAGAGCTTGGGCCAGAACCACTGATGCGGCAAAGCGCGATATCTAGACCATCAAGGGAAGTTCCGGACATTAATCCGAGGATCAAACGTTCCTTTTTCTGGGCGATGCGGTAAAGGCTTTCGATGCAGGTATTCATAGGATAAAAATACATTTAAATTTGTAATATGCATTCTTAATCCTATTTTTGAAGGAAAAACAAATAATTACGACATGAATTTTCCTTCAGAATTAAAGTACACCAAAGACCACGAATGGATTCGTGTGGAAGGTGATGAAGCTGTTATTGGTATTACAGACTTCGCGCAACGCGAATTAGGCGATATCGTATTCGTTGATATCAATACTGTTGGTGAAGAGGTTGCTGCTAATGAGGTTTTCGGAACTATCGAAGCGGTAAAAACTGTATCTGATCTTTTTATGCCTGTTAATGCAGAAGTATTGGCAGTAAACGATGCGATCGATGCATCTCCAGAATTGGTTAACTCTGATCCTTACGGTGAAGGATGGATTATCCGTGTTAAATTAAGCAATGTTGCTGATGTTGATGGCTTGCTTTCTGCTGATCAATATAAATCAGAAGTTAACGCATAAGTATTTTAATACATAAAAAAAGAGGCAGATCCACGGATCTGCCTCTTTTTTTATGGGAAGGTTATAAACCTTGGACGATATTGTTCAAATCTAAATTGATGGTTTGCCCATCTTGATCCAATTTCATTTTTATTGTCATTACTTTTGGGTAATGGGTGTTGGTATCTAATATGTAGGTACCTGAATAATTACCTATTTTGGTATTTGATGAATCTTGGATATCTCCTGTAAATTCAAAATTGTATCCCTCTGCTGTTTTGGAAAGATATTTAGCATTCCTAATTACTGTCATTTCATTTGCAGTTTCCTTGGTTGTCCATGTATATCCTGGAGCCGCTGGTTTATCCGGTAATACAGATCCAGAAGTTAGGTTTTCAAAAGGGCTAAGAGCGGTTGTCCCTTCATCTTCGCTGCTCACTGCGCCCGCTTCGGTCATTTTCGTTGCCATCTTTTTACCAAGTAATGGTTCAAACTGTGCCGCGAAGATGGTTCCAATTTCATCGTCTGAAGGGTTTTCAGAATCATAACTTCCTTGTGCCATACCTGCATCAAGATCAATTTTTACCGCTTTTATGACGTTATCAACGGTGTAAATATTGTTTTCCAATTTGCTGGCCGTCATTTCTGTCTTGATATTCATATCCATTATAGTTCCTCCAGTTCCTCCTTCCACATCAATTTTGGCTTTTGCAACTTGGGTAAACGTTTTGTTTAATGGCAGTTTGATTTTAAATTCGGTAGTCTGTGCACTCACTGTGGAAACAGCTGTTCCCAACAGAAATAATAAGAATAATTTTCTCATGAATTATGGTTAATAGTAATCTGATTTTTAAAAGTTCTCTTTAAATATAAAGAATAATCAGCAAATATTGTTAAAATAAAAAGGCCTCAACACGAATGGAGGGCACTGAAAAAGTCTCAACTTTTTAATGAGATTTAAAGAAATGACTGAGTACAAGATTTATCTTACTCGGTCATTTTTGTTCTAAGGATTTCTGAAAATTTGTTTTT